>JAJUFW010000133.1 GCA_029263555.1 Alphaproteobacteria bacterium | reverse complement strand
GCGTGACATGGTCTCGCACGACGCTCCAGACGGGCGTGCGGTTCGCCGTGCCCAGGATCTCCTGCTTCGTCTGCTTGCGGCTCGACTTGAGCAGCATTTCCGATACCGCGAAAAGGCCGATCAGCGCTGGGATGATCGGTACGCCGGCGAGAAGATCCGGGATGCCGAAAGTGAGCCGGGGTACGCCGCTAGTCGGATCGAGGCCGATGGTCGCCACGAACACCCCGATCAGCGCGGCGGCGATCCCCTTCATGAGCGCCCCCGACGAAATGCCCGCCACGCAGACGATGCCGAGCATCGCGAGCGAGAAGTATTCGACGGAGGTGAAGGTCAGCGCGAAGCTGGCGAGCGTCGGCGAGATCGTGACGAGCAGGACCAGGGAGACCAGCCCGCCGATGAAGGAGCTGATCGTCGCGGCTGAGATCGCACGGTCGCCGTGGCCCGCCCTCGCCATCGGATAGCCGTCAAGCGCCGTGGCGGCGTTGCCGGGGGTGCCCGGTGTGTTGATCAGGATGGCCGGGATGGAGCCGGCGAAATAGCCGCTGCAGTAGATACCGAGGAGCAGGGCCAAGGACGTGTCGAGACCCATGTCGTAGGTCAGCGGCAGCATCAGCGCGACGGCGGCCGGCGCGGTCAGCCCCGGAGCCGCACCGAAAACCATCCCGACGACGGCGCCGATGAAGATGAAGAGATGGACGTTCGGGTCCGCGAGAACGGACAGGCCGCCCAGCAACGCGTCGAGCGAGATCAGATCCATGTCGGCAACAGGATTTCGAAGACGTAACGGAAGGACAGGTAGATCCCGCCGGAAGTGAGTACCGGCACCAGCAGGAGCTGCAGCGGCTTTCGGCAGCCGAGCACGATCATCGTGACCAGAACGAAGAGCCAGGAGCCGAAGCGGAAATCCACGTGCTCGAAGGTCAGGTAGTAGATCGCCATCAGGGCACCGACCGTGACCAGCCGCGGGTCGACGAGGTCCGGCTGGGGCCGAGGCTCCGACCGCAGCCCCTTCACGAACAGGAACACGCCCGCGAGCGTGATGCCGACCGTGCAAAGCAGCGGGAAGAAGTTCGGCCGCAGCGTGTTCATGTCCGGGCCGGGATCGATTCCCGCCGCAAGCCAGGTGAATAGGGCGCCGACGATGGCAAGCACCGCCCCCGCTACGACGTCCGGGTGTCGGAGCACGCGGTTCATCGCCCCGGACCTCACTTCTTGGCCATGCCGATCTTTTCGAGGACAGGCTTCAGCGCCTCGGCCTCCTGGCGCATCTTGTCGCCGAACTCGGCCGGCGGCAGATAGGCGCCGCTGAAGTGGAACTTCGCAAGCAGCTCATCCGCTTCGGCGGAGTCCAGGATGACGCGCACTTCTTCGGCCAGCACGTCGATGACCTCTTTCGGCGTGCCCTTGGGTGCGACAAGGCCGAACCATTGCGTGGCGATCATGTCGTGCCCCTGTTCCCTGAAGGTCGGCACGTCGGGGAGACGGTCCCAGCGCTCCTCGGCCATCAGCGCAAGCGCGCGGATGCCGCCGGACGACTCGGAGATCATGGACGGGAAGTTCGAGCCGGTTGCCGCGACGAAGACGACCTCTCCCGAAAGCACCTTCAGAAGCGCTTCCTTGGCGCTGGCGGAATTGACGTGGGCCGCTTCGATACCGGCCTTGTCGAGGAAGGCCTCGGTGGCGAGGTGCGGACCGGTGCCCGCGCCCGGGCTCGACCAGTTGACGGTGCCCGCCTTCATCGCGGCGATCAGGTCGTCGATGGTCTGGTAAGGGCTGTCCGATCTGACGGCGATGCCGATCGGGCCGTCGGCCACCATTGCGATCGGCTCGATGTCGTCGATCGTGTAGCCGCTCTCGGTCATCAACGGGCGGGCCGAGATGCTGTCGTTGGCGCCCACGGCCAGCGTATAGCCGTCGGGACGGGCCTGGACCATGTTGGCGATGCCCACGGCGCCGCCCGCGCCCGGCTGGTTGACCACGATCACCGGCTGGCCGAGCTTCTGCTCGAGCGGCGTCGCGATCATGCGACCGACCGTATCCGTCGCGCCGCCCTGCGCGAACGGCACGATCAGCCGGATCGGCTTCTCGGGATACTCTGCGGAAGCAGGAGCCCCCCATGCGCCCAGCGCGAGCGCCGCGGCGGCGACCACGAAGTTCAGGATGCGCTTCATCGACGGTTCCCCCTGTAATTCACGGACGGCGCACGGCTACACGCAGGCGCGGTCTCGCGTTCAAAGGCCAATTCCGCATGTTGTCATGTTCTTCAGAACAATCCAACTTGCGTTGTTGTGTTAATTTTGCAAATTACAGTATACTTTGGTGTTTTCTGGATCGCTCCAGCATCCTGCTGGCCTTTCGGAACGGCAAAGGCACATTCCGCTACCATTATGCTCCTTTGACGAGGAGCGCTGCCCTCGGCCGGAAGCGCGGGCAACCGTCTATTTCTTCGCCATTCCGATCTTGGTCAGGACCGGGAGCAACTCCGTGCTCTCACGCTCCAGCTGAGCGCGGAACTCGTCGGGCGACTGGTATGCGCTGGAAAAGTGGAAGCGCTTCAGCAGTTCGTCGCTGGACGAGTCGTTGAGGATCCTCTCGATTTCTGCGGAGAGAGTCGCCAGCACATCTTCCGGCGTGCCCGCCGGGGCGACGACGCCGAACCACTGCGTGCGGACGAAGTCGAAGCCCAGCTCCTGGAAGGTCGGAACCTCGGGCATCCGGACCCAGCGTTCGGTGCCGGCAAGGCCGAGGACGCGGATGGCGCCGGCTGCTTCGTCCAACATGCTCGGGAAGTTCGAGCCGGCCGCGGAAACGAAGTCGACCTCGCCGGACAGGAGCTTCACCAAAGCATCCTTGCCGCTTGCCGAGCTGATATGAGTCGCGCTCAGGCCGAACTGGTCCAGGAAGATCTCCGCCGCGAGATGAGGGCCGGCGCCGACTCCGGGACTGGACCATTTGAGCTGGCCGCCTTTCATCGCCTCGACCAGGCTCGCCAGATCCTGGTACGGACTGTCCGACCGGACCGCGAAGCCGGTGGGCGCCTCGACCAGCCGCGCGATCGGCGCAAGGTCCTCGAGCGTGTAGCCGCTTTCGGTCATCAGCGGCCGGGCCGCGAGGCTCGAATCCGAGCCGATGGCGAGCGTGTAGCCGTCCGGCCGTGCCTGAACGGTGTTGGCCAGCCCCACGGCGCCGCCGGCACCCGGCTGGTTCACGATGACCACGGCCTGACCAAGGGCCTCCTCGAGCGGCGCCGCAATCATGCGCCCCACGGCATCGGTAGCCCCGCCCTGCGCGAAGGGAATGATCAGGCGGATCGGCTTCTCGGGATAGTCTGCCCAGACGGGGGCAGCCAAGGCGAACACCAAGGCCGCGAACGCGGGCAGCCGAAACGGTTTCAGCGACAATCGGGTCATCTATTCCTCCCCCTAAATGCCTTCGGCGGCGCCCGTCTCCTCGATGGCGAGGCACGGCCGTAGTTCTTTTCTTTCGAAACTAGCATGAGCCTTCGCAAGCAAACAAGCATATTAATACCATTATGCGATGTAGTCGGCTTTTCGCAGAGACGACGACAGGCGGCGAGCACTACGGACCGTCGGGCGAAAGCGGTCCGGATCGGCACGGCCGCAGGGCCTCAGCCGCGGTCCGCCGGCCGCGACAGCACGACATCGATCATCCATTACGCCGGAGTGGATTTTTCAGGATTCCAGGTTCGAGATACCCGGTCCGGTTGTTCTTCCAGGCGGCCTGCGCCATTTGCCCCCTCAACAGGAGATGGAGCAAGCGCTACCGTGCCGTCGCCTGGCCGCAAGCTCGCCCCCACGAGACCGGGCCGTCGACGCCCACCGCAAACGGCACGGGATGCATTTAAGGAAATGGCCGGCTTCCCGAGGAGATCGGGCACCGGCACGCCATCCGCACGACGGCCTGCCTCTACGATCAACTGCCAATGCCCTTCTTCAGGACACCGAGAGGCATGCACCGTCATCGAACCGGAGATGCCGGCGCCGGCAATGCCGAACGTCGGCCCAGACGGGGCGGCAACACCCGGAACGCCGAAGGCGTGGCCGGCGACGGTCGTGCCACGGCGTCGCGACCGGACCGGAGAGGACACCCGTCGCCGGAAGGTCATTGAAGGCAAGGAGCCGATAGTCCGGCAGCAAGGCCGCAAAACAAAACGGGGTCCGAAGCGGATCGCCTCGAACCCCGTATCGATCTTGGTGGAGCCAAGGGGAGTCGAACCCCTGACCTCTACAATGCCATTGTAGCGCTCTCCCAACTGAGCTATGGCCCCGAAACTCGCTTTTCGCTGCGGCGTTGGGGTGCCGCGCGGGCCGGCATATTGTCCAGAGCGGGGGTCGGGATCAAGCGAAAAATAACGCCGATCCCGAGATTTTTCGAAGCCCCGCGAACCGCGCCCCTCAGCGGTCCTCGTCGTCGTTGTCGAGATCGACGTCGACGTCGTCGTCGCCCAGCTCGTCCGCGTCCTCCAGGAGCACGTCGTCGCCTTCGGCGTCCTCGAGATCCTCGTCGATGTCGTCGGCCGGGTTGTCCTCGTCGTCGCCGACCGGGATCCGGCCTTCATCGGCCTCGTCCAGGCCGACCTCGTCCTCGTCGAGACCGTCCACGTCCTCATCGGCCTCGACATCCTCGTCGACCTGATCCTCGAAGTCCTCCCCGGGCGCGGCGCGACGGGCGCGAACGGGCTCGAGCTCCTCGACCGCGGCCACGCGGGTCCGGCGGGATTTCAGGAAGGCCTCGGGATCGAATTCCGTGCCGCATTTCGGGCAGATGATCGGGTCGCGACGCATGTCGTAATAGCGCGCGCCGCAATTATGGCAGATGCGCTTGGCGCCCCATTCCGGTTTGGCCACGCCGAGTCCTCCGTCTGGTGTTGATCGCTGAATATGGCCGGTGGCCGCGCCGTTTGCCACGCCGCCGCGCGGCTGTCAAAGCCAAATGCAAGGCAAGGCCCGGCCGCCGTCCGCCGGCCTGGCAAAGGGCGCTGCCGCCTTATCAAGCCCCCCACTTCGTGCTATCGACGGCCCGAAGCCGTGCCACTGGCCTTTCGGATAAGGTAGGTACACGATCCTGCCTGCGGAAGGCAGCACCCATCGTCAGAGAACGGAATTCCGGACGCCCGCCCGTGACCCACGCCCCGAAGCCCCTCATCGCCCGCCGCTCCGGCGCCCTTTCCGGCCACATCCGCGTTCCCGGCGACAAGTCGATCTCGCACCGGGCGCTGATGCTGGGCGGGGTCGCCGTCGGCGAAACCGAGATCCACGGCCTTCTGGAAGGCGAGGACGTGCTGGCGACCGCCGCCGCCATGCGGGCGCTGGGCGCCGAGATCGAGCGCGGCGCGGACGGCGTCTGGCACGTCTGGGGCGTCGGGGTCGGCGGCCTGACCGAACCCGCCCAGGTCCTGGACATGGGCAATAGCGGCACCTCGACCCGGCTGCTCGCCGGGCTTCTGGCGACTCATCCGCTGACCGCGTTCCTTACCGGCGACGGCTCGCTGGTCCGGCGTCCCATGGCGCGGGTGACCGAACCCCTGTCCCGGATGGGCGCCAGCTTCGTCGCCCGAAGGGGCGAGCGGCTGCCGCTCGCCGTCATCGGCACCGACCGGCCGGTCCCGATCACCTATGAGGTGCCGGTCGCCTCGGCCCAGGTGAAGTCGGCGGTCCTGCTGGCGGGCCTGAACACCCCGGGCCGCACCACCGTCATCGAGCGTTCGCCGACCAGAGACTACACGGAGACCATGCTGCGCCATTTCGGCGCCGAGGTCCGGGTCGAGCGGGCGGACGGCGGCGGGCACGCGATCTCCCTCACCGGCCAGCCGGAGCTGACCGGCCGCACGGTCCAGGTGCCGGGCGACATCTCCTCGGCCGCCTTCGCCATCGTCGCGGCGCTGATTCGGCCGGACTCGGACCTCGTCGTCGAGAGGGTCGGCATGAATCCGCGCCGGACGGGTCTGATCGACACCCTGATCGAGATGGGCGGGTCGATCGAGATCCTGAACCCGCGCGAAGAGGCGGGCGAGCCGGTCGCCGACCTCCGCGTCCGCGGCAGCGCGCTCAAGGGCATCGACGTGCCGCCGGAGCGGGCGCCCAGCATGATCGACGAATATCCGGTCCTGGCCGTCGCCGCCGCCTGCGCCGAGGGCACGACGCGCATGCTGGGC
The DNA here is from genome assembly GCA_029263555.1 of Alphaproteobacteria bacterium. Classification (GTDB taxonomy): domain Bacteria; phylum Pseudomonadota; class Alphaproteobacteria; order DSM-16000; family Inquilinaceae; genus JAJUFW01. The sequence continues at coordinate 1,311 of JAJUFW010000133.1, read as the reverse complement.
GTCGGCGAACTGCGGGTGAAGGAAAGCGACCGGCTGGCCATGATGGCCGACGGCCTTGCCGCCTGCGGCGCACGGGTCGAGGCCGGGGAGGAGACGCTGACCGTGCATGGGACCGGCCGTCCGCCGGCCGGCGGGGCGACCGTGGCGACCGCGCTCGATAACCGGATCGCCATGAGCTTCCTGGTCCTGGGCCTCGCGACCGACGCGCCGGTCGCGGTCGACGACGCCCGGCCGATCGAAACGAGCTTCCCCGATTTCGCCGGCCTGATGAACGGCATCGGGGCCCGGATCGAGGACGCGACCGACACGGACGGAGCCGGCGCATGATCGTCGCGATCGACGGCCCGGCGGCAAGCGGCAAGGGCACGCTGGCACGCCGCCTCGCCGCCCATTACGGGCTGCGGCATCTCGATACCGGGGCGCTTTACCGGGCGACCGGCTGGCGCGTGCTGGCGGCCGGCGGCGACCCGGCGAATGCGGCGGATGCCGTCAACGCCGCCGGCGAGATCCGGCCCGAAGACACAGGCCGGGAGGAACTGCGCACGGATCGGGTCGCCCAGGCGGCTTCGGTGGTCGCGGCAATCCCGGCCGTCCGCGACCGCCTGCTGGCCTTCCAGCGGGACTTCGCCCGCACGCCGCCGGGGGCGGTGCTGGACGGCCGCGACATCGGCACCGTCGTCTGCCCCGAAGCGGACGCAAAGCTCTTCGTCACCGCTTCGATCGAAGCCCGCGCCCGGCGGCGATTCAATGAGTTGCGGGGCCGGGGCGAGGACGTTATATACTCGGCTGTCCTGCAGGATATGAAACAGAGAGATGCGCGAGACAGCGGTCGTGCGGTTGCACCGCTCAAGCCCGCTGAAGATGCGTTTTTTCTGGACACCAGCGACCTTGATGCCGATCAGGCGTTCGCGGCCGCGCTGGCCTTCATCTCCGAAAAGACCGGACGGCGGTAGTCCCGTCCCCGGACGCAGGACGGCAGATCGCACCGGGTAGCCCGCGAGAAGGTCGGGGCCCGGTGAACCGGCGAATGCGCTTTCCATGGCGGGATGACCCGCGGCGTTTCACCGGCCGATCATTCAAGGAGCAGTAATGGCAGAAACCCAAGCCGCCAGCGCCGCCAAGGAGAGCTTCGCAGCCCTTCTCGAGGAGAGCCTGGCCAAGACCGAAAGCTTTGAAGGCACCGTCGTCAAGGGCCGTGTCGTCTCGATCGAGAACGACATGGCGCTGATCGATGTCGGCCTGAAATCCGAAGGCCGCGTGCCGGTGAAGGAATTCGCCGCGCCCGGACAGCCCGCCGACCTGAAGCCCGGC
>JAJUFW010000705.1 GCA_029263555.1 Alphaproteobacteria bacterium | reverse complement strand
TTGACGGCCTCCCAGTCGGCCTCCATCCGGCGCTTGAGGTCCGTGAAGATTTCCTGGCTGATCACCGAACCGTCCAGAAGCGCCCGGTACTGCCGTTCCTCGAGGCGCAAGGCCGCCTGATGCAGGAACCGCTCCTCCAGCGCGCCCGCATAGTCCGGATATTGCAGACGCAGCGCCTCGATCGCCCGCTCGCATTCCTGTCGCCGGTGCTTGAGCATCCCGGTCAGACTTTCCGCCACCTCCCAGCCCAGAACGGGGCTCAGCGTCGAGCGCGTGAAGGCGATGAGCTGCTCGACCACCATCCGGCCGATCAGCAGCGCCTCGAACCGGTCGGCAAGCGTCCGTGCCAGCGGCCTCTGGATCTGGAAGTTCCGCTGCAGCAGGCTGGCGATCCTCAACCCCGCCGGAAAGGCAAGGCTTCGGTCGACCGCCCGGAGATATCCCTCCAGGCCGCCGGATCGGGCGCCGTCCTGAATGCGTCCGGCAGACGCGATCAGCCGTGCCAGCACGTGCTGCGAGATTACCTGCTCCGCATGGTGCTCGAGATAAAGCCTCTCCTCCCGCGCGGCCAGGGCGATCAGGCCGACCCCGATCTGCTGCGCGCCGGAGAAGGTGTCGGTGGCGTCCGCATCCGCAAGCCGCTTGCGCACCCGATAGGCGTTGATCGTCTCCGCCGCGGTGTCGCGGGACAGGTGATAGGCCCTGGCAAGATCGGCCGTCCGGTCGGCGACATTCTCCAAAGCGAGAGCGATCGCCCGGTTGCGCAGGCTTTCGTCCACAGGGCCGAGCCGGTCCAGGCCCAGCATGCGGATGACCGGCCGCAGCGTGGTCGCGTTGATCATCAGCGTGAAGATGACGAAGCCGGTCGCCAGAACGGCGATGAACCGCTTCGCGTCCGGGGACAGGAGCGGGTTCTCGGTCGCGGCGATAGCAAGGGCCAGCGTCACCGCCCCGCGCAGGCCGCCCCAGAGGATGACTCCGCGGAACCGATGGTCGACCGCATGGGCGAGACGGGCCGCCGTCAGCAGCGGCAGAAGCCCCCAGAGCACGACAGCCCGGGCGGCGAACGCGGCCACGACCAGGGTCAGGAGCAGCAGCACGTCGGCATGGCCGACATCGGACAGAAAGCGCGGCACCACCATCGAGGCGATGATGAAGATCAGCGTCGACGCCCAGAAGCCGAGCTGGTTCCACATCTCGAGGAGGTGTTGCCAGCTCGCCGGGCTCAGCCGCGTCCGGCCGGTCGATCCTGTCACCAGGGCAGCCGTCACGACGGCCACCACGCCGGAGACCTGGAAGAAATGTTCGGCCAGAATGAAGATCAGATAGGCAAGCCCCACGGTCACCGTCACTTCGGCGAGCGGCAGGCCCGCAACCGGCCGAAGCAGCCAGGGCGCCGCCCAGGCGGCGATGAATCCGACCACCAGCCCGCCGAGGAACGCCTTGGCGAACAGAAAGGCCGCGTCGGCAACCCCTTCTCTCGCGTCGCTGGTCAGCACCCCGGCCAGGACCGTGAACAGGGCGATCGCAGCGGCGTCGTTGAACACGCTTTCGCCTTCGACCAGGACCGACAGGCGCCGTGGCGCGCCGAGATCCCGAAATATCCCCGTCACGGCCACCGGGTCGGTCGTCGAC
>JAJUFW010000364.1 GCA_029263555.1 Alphaproteobacteria bacterium | reverse complement strand
TGCGCACCTGCTCGTCCAGGGGAACGTCCAGGCCGCCCAGCCCGGCGACGCGGCTCGGCCGCAGATGAAGCGTCCGCCGCCATTCGGGCTCGCGTCCGGCGACGACCGGCTCCGACGGCGTGCCGCCGCACAGCTCGAGGATCATCGCCGTCGCCTGCTCCATGCCGTCGAACACGGCCGCGGGATCGATGCCCCGCTCGAAGCGGTACCGGGCGTCCGATTCGATCTGCAGGTTCCGGCCGCTGGCCGCGGTCCGCCGCGGGTCGAACAGCGCCGATTCCAGGAACACGTCGACCGTATCTGCGGAAACGGCGGTCGTCTCCCCGCCCATGATGCCGGCCAGGCTGATGACCCCGGTGTCGTCGCAGATCATCGTCACGCCGGGCGGAAGATCGTAGACCCGGTCGTTCAGCGCCTCAAACCGCTCGCCGCCGGCGGACAGGCGCAGGACGATGTCGCCCCGGACCTTGCCCGCGTCGAAGACATGGAGCGGGCGGTTGCGGTCGAGCGTGAAGTAGTTGGTGATGTCGACCAGCGCGGAGATCGGCCTCAGTCCGACGGCAAGCAGCCGGTCCTGCAGCCATTTCGGGCTGGGTCCGTTGCGCACGCCCCGGATCAGGCGGCCGACGAAGAGCGGGCAGGCCTCCTCCTCCCCGGCCGGGAACTCGAACCGGACCCCGATCGGGCTTCGGAATGCGCCCGTGACCTTGTCGGCGCCGAGCGGCTTCAGCGTGCCGAGCCCCTTGGCGGCAAGGTCGCGAGCGATGCCGCGGATGCCCGCGCAGTCGGCGCGGTTCGGCGTCACGGCGATCTCGATTACTGGGTCGTCGAGCCCCAGAAGCTTCGCGAACGATTCCCCGACCGGCGCGTCCTCCGGCAGCTCGATGATGCCGTCATGGGCATCCGAGAGTCCCATCTCCCGCTCGGAGCACAGCATGCCGTTCGATTCGACACCCCGGATCACGCCCTTCTTGAGGTCGAGCCCGGTGCCCGGAATATGCGAGCCGACGGGGGCGAAGACGCCCTTCATGCCGGCACGGGCATTGGGCGCGCCGCACACCACCTGGACCTCGCCCGTACCGGTCTCGACGATGCAGACCCTGAGCTTGTCGGCGTTGGGATGCTTTTCGGCCGACTTGACATAAGCGACCGTGAAGGGCGCAAGCGCGGCGCCGCGGTCCTCGACGCCCTCGACCTCGAGCCCGAGCGCGGTCAGCGCCTCGGCAATCGTCTCGACCGAGGCTTCCGTCTCCAGATGGTCCTTCAGCCAGGACAGGGTGAACTTCATGGCGGGACGCTCCGTTACCGGCTGAGGCCGTGGGTCATCGAGGGCATGTCGAGCGCGGCGAAGCCGTAATGCCTCAGCCAGCGCAGGTCGGCCTCGAAGAAGGTGCGCAGGTCCGGGATGCCGTATTTCAGCATGGCGATGCGCTCGATTCCCATGCCGAAGGCGAAGCCCTGGTAGCGGTCGGGATCGAGACCGCAGTTGCGGATCACGTTCGGGTGGACCATCCCGCAGCCCAGGATCTCGAGCCAGTCGCCGTAATTGCCGATCTTGAGCTCGCCGCCCTTGCGCGAGCAGCCGATGTCCACCTCGGCCGACGGCTCGGTGAAGGGGAAGAAGCTCGGCCGGAACCGCAGCGGCAGGTCGTCGATGCCGAAGAACGCCCGACAGAACTCGATGAGGCAGCCCTTCAGGTGGCCCATATGGGTCGATTCGTCGATCACGAGCCCTTCGACCTGATGGAACATGGGCGTGTGCGTCATGTCGTGGTCCGACCGGTAGGTCCGGCCGGGAATGATGACGCGGATCGGCGGCTTCTGCCCCATCATCGTCCGGACCTGCACGGGAGAGGTGTGGGTGCGGAGCAGCCGCGGTGTGCCGTCCTCGCCTTCCGGCAGGTAGAAGGTGTCGTGCATCTCCCGCGCCGGATGCCCGGGCGGGAAGTTGAGGGCGGTGAAGTTGTGGAAGTCGTCCTCGATGTCCGGGCCCTCGGCGACCGAAAAGCCCATGTCGCCGAAGATGGCGATCAGCTCATCGATCGTCTGGCTGATCGGATGCAGATGCCCCCGCGGCTCGGGCCGCGCCGGCAGGGTGATGTCCACCCGTTCCGCCTCCAGCCGGGCGTCGAGGGCCGCGCGCTCCAGCTCGCGCCGACGGGCGTCGATCGCCGCCGAAATTTCGTCCTTGAGGGCGTTGAGGGCCGCGCCCGCGTCCCGCCGCTCCTCCGGCGAAAGCCCGCCGAGCGTCTTCATCAGGCCGGTAATGCGGCCCTTCTTGCCGAGCGCCGCGACCCGCGCCTCTTCGAGCGCCGCGAGGTCGCCCGCCCCGGCCACGGCCGCCGCCAGTTCCGCCCGCAACTGCTCCAGACTTTCCATCATCGCTCTCTCAAGCCTTGCCCGGACACGCAACGAGGGGCCACGCCGCCAGGCCTGGCCCCTCGCTTTCGTCGCTGATCCGTCAGGGGTATGCAGTCCGCGTCGGCTGCGCCCGGACGGTCAAATCGCATTACTTCAGCGCGGCCTGGGCCTTGTCGACCAGGGCCTTGAACGCCGCCGGCTCACGCACCGCCAGATCGGCCAGGACCTTGCGGTCCAGCTCGATGCCGGCGAGGTTGATGCCGTGGATGAACCGGGAATAGGTCAGCCCGTGCTCGCGGACGCCGGCATTGATGCGCTGGATCCAGAGCGCCCGGAAATCGCGCTTCTTGTTGCGCCGGTCGCGATAGGCATAGCGCAGCGCCTTCTCGACCTTCTCGATCGCGATACGATAGTTCGTGCTGCCGCGGCCGCGATAGCCCTTGGCGAGCGCCAGAACCTTCTTGTGACGGGCGTGGCTAGTTACGCCCCGCTTGACTCGTGCCATGGTTGCAGCGTCCCTTCCTTAACCGTTCGGCAGCATGTAACGCTTCACCTTGCGGGCGTCGGCGTCGCACATGATCTTGGTGCCCTGGTTCCGCTCCTTCTCGGCCTTCGACTTGCTGATCAGCCGGTGCCGACGATAGGCGCTGTTGAACCGGACCTTGCCGGTGGCGGTAAGGCGGAACCGCCCTTTGGCGCTGCTCTTCGTCTTCATCTTGGGCATTTTCGGTCCTTTCCTGGAAAATGGACAGCCGCAGTCTGGCTGCGGTACCGGACGGTTGGGCATGCCCACGGGGTCACGGATTAGACCCGGCCTCGCCGTCCGATGGGAGCGCGGGTTATAGCCGGGGCGAGGCGCCCTGGCAAGAGCGGAGGGCCCCGGACGCCGGCTTCGCCCAGTCCGCCGGATCAACAAAAAGGCCCGCGGCGACCGCGGGCCCTCTTCGGATCCGTCCTGGACCTCCGCTCGTTCACCGGGGAGCCAGCACCATGATCATCTGGCGGCCTTCGACCTTCGGCATCTGCTCGACCTTGGCCAGGGCTTCCAGCTCGTCGCGCACGCGGACCAGGACGTCCATGCCCAATTCCTGGTGCGCCATCTCGCGCCCGCGGAATCGCATGGTGACCTTCACCTTGTCGCCCTCTTCGATGAAGCGGCGGGCATTGCGAAGTTTGACCTGGTAGTCATTGTCATCGATGTTCGGTCGGAGCTTGATCTCCTTGACATCGATGACCTTCTGCTTCTTACGCGCTTCGTTCTTCTTCTTCTGGAGCTCGTACTTGTATTTTCCGTAGTCCAGAATCTTGCAAACGGGCGGCTCGGCGTTCGGGGATACCTCGACAAGGTCCAGCCCGGCCTCCTCCGCCGCGCGCAGCGCGTCGCGAATATGCACGACACCGATCATTTCGCCGTCCGCGCCCACCAGGCGCACGGACGGGCTGTCAATCTCACGGTTCACCCGAGGCCCGTCGCGGGTCGGGGAAGCGTTGTGGGGTCCTCTGACTATGAACGGCCTCCTATGGCAGTCAAATGACGAACGACATTGCCGACGGGACCGCCCC
>JAJUFW010000323.1 GCA_029263555.1 Alphaproteobacteria bacterium | reverse complement strand
TTCGACCAGTGGGTCCGGCCGGAGAACATGGTCGGGCCGCGCCAGTAAGGCGTTGCCGTCCCGAAAGGGCGGGCTCCGGCCCGCCCTTTTTCGTACGCCTCCTCTTTTTCGAAGGCGCCTCATGACCGATCCGGTCAAGCGTTCCGTCGTCATCGCCGGCCACCGGACCAGTGTGTCGCTGGAACCGGAATTCTGGGACGCCCTGAAGGCGATCGCCGCCCGCCGCGGCGTCTCGGCCGGGCGCCTGATCGAAGAAATCGATGCCGGGCGCACGCGCAATCTGTCGAGCGCGATCAGGGTCTTCGTCCTGACAGAGTTGCAGGCCCGCCTGGATCGCTGAAGTCCGCCCTATCCGCAGTCGGGGCGTCAGGACCGGCCTTCCTCTGAGCGCGCGTCCGGCCCGGTTCCACCGGCCGGAGCCGCCTCGCGGGATCGCCGCGCCAGCTCCTCGGCCGCCTTTCTGGCGATATAGGCCTGCAGTTCCTGGGTCTGGAGGCGACGGACCGGCTGATCGATGGCGCCCGTCAGCACCATCTCGAAGGGCGGGGCGTCGCGGTGGTCATGAAGCGTGTATTCCGTTGCGACGTCCATCTGCCAGCGCACGAGGTCGATCGCCCCCCTCCCCTCGCCGGTCCCGCCATTGGCCACGAGCCTCAAATCCTCGAACCGGGCGATCCCGTCGGTCACGGAGAAGGTGGCGTTGAGCGCGGCAAAGGGCGTATGTCCGGTGGCCATCGCCTCCTGCACGACCTCGAGGAATTGGAGTGGCTCGTCCACTTCGGACAGCAGCCGGCTTGCCTCCTCAAGGTCGAAGCCGTCGACCGCCCCGTCCCGGACTCCGACCAGCCCCTTGCCGGCAAGCGAAGAGACGATCGCCTCCCCGCTGTTCCCGGCGGCGGTCAGTTCGGCCCCGAAATCGACCGTGCCCGAAAGCCCGCCGGTACCGGCAGCCGCCTCTAAAACGCGGGCAAGATCAGCCCCGACAAGGCTGACCGAAAGGGCAAGCTCCGGACGGTCGCCCGCCCCGAGGCGCCCCGACAGACCCAGCCTGCCGCCCAGAAACCCGCCGGAAAAGCCTTCGAGCAGGAATTCGCCTCCCTTCACGCTTCCGCGGAGCGCGGGCTCGGAAATCTCCACTCCATTGGCCGAAATGCCCGCCGCGGTCAGGGCGAGGCGGGCATCGAACGCCTGCAGCGCGGAGAGATCGATCGGCGTGCTGGACCAGCGGAGCGCGCCGGGCGGCGGCTCACGCCCGGCCTCGGCCGGCGGCAGGAAGGAATCGACCGGAATGCTGCTGGTCCTGAGTTCTGCGTCGATGAAGGGTCGCTCGCCCGTCCGGTCGACGGTCAGGCCGCCGGCCAGCGACACCGGCCCGACCGTTCCCTGCAAGTCGGCAACCGACAGCCGGTCCGCGGGTCCCGAGACGCGGGCATAGACGTCGAGTCCGCCGAGATCCTCGCGCGGCGCGTAGCCGGTCAAGATCAGGCCAGCCACCTCGGCCGCTCGCGGATGGATGACCCGCAGAGCAAGATCGTAGACCGGCGCCTCGGCAGCCTGATCGACCGTGCCGCCCAGATCGATGTCGGCGCCCGCCAGTTCCGCCGACGTCCTGAAGGTCAGCCGCTCCGGACCGCCCTGGATCCGGCCGTGAAGCTTCAGGGCGCCGAGCCGTGCGGCCGGCAGCGGGGACTCGTCCACGAGGGTTTCGAGAAGCCGCGCCCCGTCCGGCGAACGGACATCGACCGTCAGATCCAGCCCGGACAGGGGTTCGATCGACGCGATGCTTCCGGTGATGCCCAGGGAGGCGCCGGCCATATGCCCGATCTCGGCCCGCCGCAGGGTAAGGGCGCCGCCGCTCAGCGTGCCGTCCAGGCGCAGATCCTCGATCGCGGCGGCGCCGACCGTGACGGACCCGGCGGTCGCCTCGACATTGGCGTCGAACCGGCCGGCCAGGTCCCTGAGCCGGGAGATCCATTCGGGATCGGAGACCGGAACCCTGCCCCCCGGCCAATAGGCGTCGAGATTGATCCGGTCCAGCTCCAGCCGCAGGCCGAAGCCGGGCCGTCCCCGATCAACATAGGCGAGCCCGCCGGTGGCGCGCGTCCCGTCGAGCGTCACCCGGACGCCGGTGAGTCGGAATTCCCGCGCCGTACCCGTCAGGCGCCCCTCGGCGGTCATCCGGCGGAGCCGGTCGCCGGGGATGTCCGCGACCGGCACCCCGCTCCAGTCGAGCAGCCGGCGCAGATCGGTCGCGTCGATCCGGCCGGTGAGATCTGCATAGGCAAGGCCGCGCTCCGGCCGGAGGGTTCCGCTGACGGAAACGCCGGAGGTTCCGGGCAGCTGGGCCGAGAGCCGGTTGAGCGCGACGACCCCGTCGCTCAGCACCCCTTCCACGCGGGCATCCCGGATCAGGCCGCCGCGCCAGGTGAGCGCATCTACGCCTATGTCGATGGTCGCGGTCAGATCGCCGGGAAGCCCGAAATCCTCCGGCATGGCCGGCAGCGCTAGCCGACCGTCGCCGCCCAGCATCCGATCGAGATCGAGACGGTTCGCGGAAAGCGTGAGGTCGATCCGGCGCGCATCGCCCAGCATCGCGCTGATCGCGCCGGACGCCCGGAATTCCCCTAGCGTCAGGGCAAGCGAGTTCAGGGCGACGCTGTCCCGCTCCGCGACCAGCGCCGCGGTCAGCCTGAACGGCCGCCGGGCAGGATCCGGCGCGCTCCATTCCGGCCACAGCCCGGCCAGCAGCTCGGCCAGATCGGGGCCCTCGGCCCGGAGATCGCCCTGCACCCGGAACGGATCCGGCGACACCAGCCCGCCGAAGCGGACCTCGCCGGCAACGCCGTCGAAGCCGAGAGTGGCATTCACCGGGAACGTGCCGGAAGCGGTCCGGCGGCCGGCCGACATGTCGAGCGCGATGCGCCTGTCCCGGACCGAGAGGCTGCCCGCGAGCTGGAAGGGACCGGACAGGCTGCCGGCCGAAAGCTGGGCGAAGATCTCGGAGGCCCGCTCCTCCCGGCCGGTCGCTTCGTCGCGCCGGACGATGGTGCCGTTCTCGATCGTGACCCGGTCGAGCTGCACGTCCTCCGGGCCCAGGCGGTCGCCGCCATCGGGCCACGCGATGGTGCCGTCCGGGCGTGTCCCGACGACCAGAACCGGATCCAGGAGCACGATCCGCTCCGCCTCGATGCGGCCGGCGAGAAGCGGCAGAAGATGCACCCTGACGTCCAGGGCCTGCACGGTCAGGAGGTCCGGGCCGCCCGAGCGGTTCGCCACGCGCACGTCCCGTGCCGAGAGCGTGGGCGTCGGCAGAAGCGCGAAATCGACGTCGCCGGCGATCGTCACCGGTTGCCCGACCAGGGCCGAAAGCTGCCGGGAGATCGGGGCGCGGTAGCCGTTCCAGTCGACGAACCCCGGCCCGACGAGAAGGGTGACGACCCCGAGGGAGAGTGCGACGGCGATGCCGATGATGATTTTCTTCACGGGACGGGGGACGTCTTCTTCCTGTGGCTGGACGACCGCTTGTTCGTGGGGCCGCGTCGGCAGTATTCTTTGGAACGTAAGCTACCGGGACCGCGGGCCGCGTGCAAACGACCCGTGCGTCGGACATCGGAGACGATATCCGCACGGGTCCGGGCGGCCGACCGCAACGGAGCCGGACGAATGGGCGACGTCATCAATCTGAGACAGGCACGAAAGGCGCGCGAACGACGCGAGCGGGAGCGCGAGGCAGCGCTCAACCGCGCAGCCCACGGCCGGACCACGGCCGAAACGGCGCGCGCGGCGGCCGCGCGCTCGCAGAAGCAACGCACGCTGGACCAGCACCGCATCGAGGACGAGACCCCGCCCGAGACGCCGGAGTGTTGAGGCGGATGCCGGTGCCCCTGCACGATGAAGGCGGCGCGCGCCCGACCCGTCGCCGCCCATGATCGTCGAGGAAAAGCGCTTCTGGCGCGTCCCCGAGGGCGGCGGCGCGGAGTTGCTCGACGCCACCTTCGTCGACCACGCCTATGGCCGCCACAGCCATGACCGCTACGTGCTGGCGGTCATCACGCGCGGGGCCGAGCAATGGTACTACCGGGGCAGCCGGCACGTCGCCGGCCCGGGCCAAATCCTGATCCTGAACCCCGACGAGATCCATGACGGCTGCGCCGCCGCCGAGGAGGGATGGAGCTACCGGGTATTCTATCTGCCGCCCGAGGCCCTGGCGGACGCCGCCGGTGCGGGCCGGGACG
>JAJUFW010000290.1 GCA_029263555.1 Alphaproteobacteria bacterium | reverse complement strand
TGCTGGCGAACGAGATCGCGAGCCTGCGCGCACGGCTGGTCGAACGTCGTCGGAACGAGTTGCAGATGGAGGAGCTGAAGGCCCAGGTCGCCTTCGACAAGGAGGCCTACGACCAGGCCGTGCGGCGCATGCGCGCCCAGATGGCGCGCGTGGACGGCGTCCTGCCGGACGTCCAGATCGTCACGAAACCCTACGCCCCGCTGCGGCCGTCCTTCCCGCAACCTCTGTTGACCGCTGCCGCCAGCCTGCTGCTGGCCACGATGGCCGGCGCCCTGATCGCATGGCGCCCGCTTCTCGAAGCGGTCCGGCGCCCGGCGGAAGCGCCGCGAACCGATACCGATGTCGGTCGCGCGCCGGTCGTCGACAGGGATATCCCGCGTCCGACCGTTACCCCCGGCATCCACGAGGCGGTCGTGCCTCAAGATGCCACGCGTGGCCTGGGCAGACGCCTCTGAGCAGGTGACGCGCATGCTCCGCAACGCGGCGGAGATTGCCCGCTCGGACGGGACGGGACGGGGACCGGGATGGTTGGACAGCCCCCTGCTTTATGCGTTGGGGGCCCCGGCGATGAGCGTGCTGGGCGCTGTGACGACGCTGCTCGCGCCCATGCTTCTCGATCCGGTTTCATTCGGCGCATTCGCGCTGATGTCGGTGCTGTTCCAGAACGCCAGCTACTTCGACCTCGGGCTGTCCCAGGTCAGCGACAAGGTCCTGGCCGGGGAAGGAGCCATGACGCTCGTGCGCGCCGAGGAGATCGTCCAGGCCCGCTGGGTCGCCTCGCTGCTGGTGGGCGCCGTCCTCCTGCCGCTGGCCTCGATCCTGGCGATTGCCGACGGGCATTTCACCCCGGGCCAGGGGGCGCTCGCCATCGGCGCCGGCCTTGCGATGATGATCGCCAATGGGCGCGTCATCGCCTTCCGCAGCATGTCGCTGGTGCGGGAGTTCACCGTCTCCGCCCTGCTGTTGCAGGCGGGCCTCACCCTGCCCCGCCTGCTCGGCCTGCTGCTGGCCGGCGTGAACGGATGCTTCGCCGCCCTGGGCTTGTGGTTCGGCACGCTGGCCCTGGTGCTGGCGCGCCCCGGAAAGTTCGATCGCCATCGGATCGTCATGGCCGTCAGGATGATCCGCACGGGCCTGCCGCTGTTCGTGTTCGGCGGACTCTGGATCGTGTTCACGGTCGCCAGCCGCTGGATATCCTCCGCCCTGTCCGGAGAGCACGACTTCGGCCTGTTCGCCTTCGGCGCCAATCTGACCTTCATCGCCGTCATCACCATCGGAACGATCACGCAGGTCCGTTACCCGAAGATCATCGTCGCCTTCCATAAGTCGACCGAAGAAGGGTCCCGCATGCTCGGCATGGACGTCGCCCGATTGACCATGGCGCTTTCGGCCCTGGTGGCGGCCGGCATACTCTCCGCCGGCACCGTCATCGCCGCCCTGTTTCCCGCCTTCATCGAGGCGCATGCGGCGACCGTGGTCATCGGCATGTCGTGCATTCCGCTCGGCATCGCCGTTTGGATGCTGCCGATCGCGATCGCCTTTTCGACGATGCCGGTGGTGCAGAGCGCCGGCGTTTTCGGGCCGCCGCTGCTGGCGCTGGCGCTCGGCATGACGATCGGCAATGCCATGAACGGCATCGTCGGACAGGCCTGGGCCTGCGTCGGGGCCTCCGTCCTTCTCGTCGTTACGCTTCTTTTGCACATGCGCCGGATCGGCATCCTGGGGACGGGCCTCTGCCGCCGCATCGTGCTGACCCTCGCCGCCTTCCTTGGCGCCTGCGCCGTTCTTGCGGTCCTGACCTACAATAGCCGCGCCGCCGCCGCGACCCCTGCGGAAGAGACGATGCCGCCCTATGGCTGGGACCTGTCGTTCAGCGACGAATTCGAGACTCTCGAATTGTGGGATGGAGTTCACGGGCTCTGGGAGCCTCACTATCCCTGGGGCGCACGGAAGAACAACGACGAGCTTCAATTCTACGTCGATCCCCGGCCCGGCCAGGATGCGTGGGCGCTGGCCGCCTTGGAGCCGTTCCAGGTGCGCGACGGGATCCTGTACATCCGTGCCGATCGGATCCCGTCCGATCTCCGGTCCGAAGCCCAGGACCGCAGCTATTCCTCCGGGCTCCTCACCACGGCCAGGTCCTTCGCCTTTCGCTACGGCTATGTCGAGGCCCGTGCCCGCATCCCTTCGGGCAAGGGCTTCTGGCCCGCCCTCTGGCTCATCCCGGTCGACCAGTCCTGGCCGCCCGAAGTCGACATCCTGGAGGCGCGCGGGTCGCGGCCGGACCGGTACTGGACGACGATGCATTACGGGCGCCCCGGCCGGCCGTCCCGCATGACGAGGCGGATCGACACCCCCGATCTGTCGGAGGATTTCCACGTCTTCGGCATGAAATGGACGGAAGACCACGTGACCTGGTTTTTCGACGGCCGGCCCGTCTTCCGTGCCCGGACGCCGGCCGACATGCACAAGCCGATGTACGTGGTCATGAACCTTGCCGTGGGCGGCCGCTGGGACGGTTCGCCCAACGATACGACGCCGTTCCCGTCCGAATTCGCGATCGACTATGTGCGGGTCTATACGCCGCCGTGAGAGGCCCCGTGAAAAGGAGCCCGAAGGGTGAAGCTCTCGGATGTTCGCCGGCTGGGTGCCGGACGGCTCGCGGTCGACGACCTGGCGGCGCCCTGCGCGACGCCCGGCCGGGATCCTCGATGCCCGGGGGCCGGGGGCGACGGGCGGCTACCCGCCCTTGCTGCGGCGCTCTCTCAGCAGCGTGATGCCGAGGAGCCCGGTCAGGTACCCCAGTTGGAGCGCGACGACTCCCAGCGCCAGATCGAGGAGATCTACCGAACCGGTCCCGGAGATCGCGAGGACCACGTCCCCCACGACGAAGGCGAGCACGGCAGCGATCAGGATCGGGAAGCGGAAACGGAGACCGACGGCTCCCCCCAAGACGAACAGGAACAGGAACAGGGCCATCGCGTTCGACACTCCCACTCCTCGCAGGGACGCAACTCCGGGCCGGACGGGCGGTCTGCCCGCGCGGAACGGAATCGGTGAAGACATTTCGCCAAGACAGGATGACCACAATGACGCCTTCAGGGGAAGATCTGCCGCCCGCCGAAATTTCAGCTCCCGCCGCCCCCCGACCGCATGGATCAGAGGGCGGGACTGGACTGGTCAGCGTCGTGATTCCGACGCGCAACAGGCCGGAGGCCGTGTGCCGTGCCGTCGCCAGCGTCCAGGCGCAGACATATCGGGAGTTCGAGATCATCGTCGTCATCGACGGCAAGGATCCGGCGACGATGTCGGCGCTCGAACGCCTCGGCGAGCCCCGGCTGAAGGTCATCGTGCATGAGACCAACCAGGGGCCGGGCGCTGCACGCAATACCGGAATCCGGGCGGCCGCTGGACATTGGGTGGCGTTCCTGGACGATGACGACGAATGGCTTCCGCGCAAGCTGGAACGCCAGGTCGCCGAGGCCAGGCTCCTCGGCGACGGGAATGCCATCCTCACCTGCCGCGTCCATGCCGAATTCGGCTCGCAGCGGATGGTGTGGCCCGCTCGACGCCCGCAGGCGGGGCAGCACGTCAGCGAATATCTCATCGACCGCCCGACCCTGATGTCGAGGCCGGGCTACGTCGCCACGCCGACGATCATGGTGAGGCGCGATCTTGCCCTCGCGCATCCCTTCCCGAACGACGGGGATCACGAGGACTGGAGCTGGCTTCTGCTGCTGTGCGGGGAGGCCGGAGCCCGCCTGCACTTCGTCTGGGAGCCGCTGGTCGTCGTGAAGATCTCCGAAACGCTGTCATCGCGAAGCCACCGCAACGAGTGGCGGACGTCTCTCGACTGGGCGCGGAAGTACCGCCACCTCATGACGCGGATGGCCTTCGCCTCATTCGTGCTGACCAAGGTCGCCGGGCGGGCCCGAAGGGCGCGCGAATGGAAGGCGTTCCCGGAAATCCTCGCGACCTCGTTCCGCCTGGGAAGCCCGCGATTGCGCCATCTCATCGTATTCGCGGGGACCTGGCTCCTGCCGGTCAAGGGAGTCCAGAAGATGTTCACGCGCGCCCTTTCCTGGGCCTGAACGGCCTCGTCGCAAAGAGAGCGTCCGGCGGGATTTCCGTCCCGGGAGCAATCGGCCTTCCGCTTCGTCTTGGTTGCAGAGCATAAGACGGGAGGTTGAGTATGCAGGTCCTGGTGACGGGAGGGGCCGGCTATATCGGCTCGCATTGCTGTGTTGCGCTGATCGAGGCCGGATATCAGCCGCTTATTCTCGATAACCTCAGCAATTCCAGCCGCGCGGTCGTCGGCCTCATCGAGCGGATTGCGGGCCGCCGACCCGGCTTCATCGAGGGCGATGTGCGGGACGGCAGGCTTCTGGACCGTGTCTTCGCCGATCATGAGATCGGCGGCGTCATTCATTTCGCGGCCCTCAAGGCGGTGGGCGAGTCGGTCGCCCGGCCGCTCGAATATTTCGACAACAACGTGCATGGCACGCTGTCCCTGCTGACGGCGATGCGACGGGCCGGCGTGAAGACCTTCGTCTCGCTCATGGCCGCGCTGCCCGGCGCCGGGCAGTT
>JAJUFW010000393.1 GCA_029263555.1 Alphaproteobacteria bacterium | reverse complement strand
TGCCGACCATCTCCAGCAGTTCCAGTGTGCGCGCCAGCGCCGGCTGCCCCCTGAGCCCCTTGTGCAGGCCCAGCACTTCCATGATCTGCTTGCCGATCGTATGCAGTGGATTGAGCGAGGTCATGGGTTCCTGGAACACCATGGAGATGCGGTTGCCGCGCACCTGCCGCAGCTTGTCGGGCCCGGCGCCGATCAGCTCCTCGCCGCGGAAGGTGATGCTGCTGCCCTCGGGATGCCGTGCCGTCGGATAGGGCAAGAGCTGCAGGATCGAAAGCGCGGTCACCGACTTCCCCGACCCGCTTTCGCCGACGAGCGCCAGGGTCTCGCCCCGGTCGACATGGAAGGAGACGCCCTTCACGGCGTCGACCGCGCCGCCCGGGACGTTGAAGGAGACGCGCAGATTCCTGATTTCCAGGAGCCGTTCCTGGGACCGGTTCCCGGCGTTGCTGTTCTTGGTATCGTTCATTCGGCAGCAGCCTTGGCATCGGTTCCGGTCGGGCGCGGCGCCGTCACCGCGTTCTCTCCGGGAAGCGGGACGACCGCCTTGCGCGGGTCGAACGCGTCCCTCACGGCTTCGCCCACGAAGACGAGGAGGCTCAGCATGATGGCGATGGTGAAGAAGCCGGTGAAGCCGAGCCAGGGTGCCTGAAGGTTCGACTTGCCCTGCTGCAGCAACTCGCCCAGCGAGGGCGACCCCGGGGGCAGGCCGAAGCCCAGGAAGTCCAGGCTGGTCAGGGTGGTGATCGATCCGTTCAGGATGAACGGCATGAAGGTGATGGTCGCCACCATGGCGTTCGGCAGCACGTGGCGGAAGATGATGACCCAGTTTGAGACGCCGAGCGCGCGGGCCGCCCGGATGTAGTCGAAATTGCGGGCGCGCAGGAACTCGGCCCGGACGACGCCGACCAGCGCCATCCAGGAGAACAGCAGCATGATGACGAGAAGCGACCAGAAGCTGGGCTGAACGACGCTGGCCATGATGATCAGGAGATAGAGCACCGGCAGCGACGACCAGATCTCGATGAAGCGCTGGAACAGAAGGTCGGTCCAGCCGCCGAAATAGCCCTGCACCGCCCCGGCGGCAACGCCGATGATCGAGGAGAAGAACGTCAGCGTCAGCCCGAACAGGACCGAGATGCGGAAGCCGTAGATCACCCGGGCAGCCACGTCGCGGGCCTGGTCGTCCGTGCCCAGCCAGTTGACCGCAGAGGGCGGGGAGGGGGCGGGCGTCGGCAGGTCGTAGTTGATCGTGTCGTAGGAAAAGGGGATGAGCGGCCAGATCATCCAGCCCTTCTCGTTGATCAGCTCCTGCACGAAGGGGTCGCGATAGACGGCCTCGGTCTCGAAGTCGCCGCCGAAGGTCGTTTCGGGATAGGAGACCAGGACAGGAAAGTAGTAGTCGCCGTCATACCGGACCAGGAGCGGCTTGTCGTTCGCGATGAATTCCGCGAACAGCGAGATTACGAACAGGACGAGGAAGATCCACAAGGACCAGAAGCCGCGCCGGTTGGCGCGGAAGTTACGCAGCCGGCGACGGGTGATCGGCGAGATCCGGAACCCCATGAAGCGGTCGTCCTGCGGACGGTCGGAGCGATCGGCGTCAGACACGGCGGGCCTCGAAATCGATCCGGGGATCGACGACGGTGTACATGATGTCGCCGAGCAGGTTCATCATCAGGCCGATCAGGCTGAAGACGTAGAGGGTACCGAACATCACGGGATAGTCCCGGTTGATCGCCGCCTCGAAGCCGAGGAGGCCGAGACCGTCGAGCGAGAAGATCACCTCGATGAGCAGCGAACCGGTGAACAGGACCCCGATGAAGGCGCTGGGGAAGCCGGCGATGACCAGCAGCATGGCGATGCGCAAGACGTGCACGTAGAGCACCTGACGCTCGCTCAAGCCCTTCGCCCGGGCGGTCATGACGTAGAGCTTGTTGATCTCGTCGAGGAAGGAGTTCTTGGTGAGGAAGGTGAGCGTCGCGAAGCTGCCGACGACCATCGCCGTCAGCGGCAGGGCCATGTGCCAGAAATAATCCAGGATCTGCTGCCACCAGGGCATTTGGGCCCAGCCGTCCGAAACAAGGCCCCGCAACGGAAACCAGCTGAAATACCGGCCGCCGGCAAAAAGCACGATGAGCAGCACGGCGAAGAGGAAGCCGGGGATCGCATAGCCGATCACGATCCCGGTGGAGGTCCAGACGTCGAAGCGGGACCCGTCCTTGACCGCCTTGCGGATGCCGAGCGGGATCGACACGAGATAGGTGAGAAGCGTCGTCCACAGGCCGAGGCTGATCGAGACCGGCAGCTTCTCGATCACGAGATCGACCACCCGGCGGTCGCGGAAATAGCTTTCGCCGAAGTCGAAGCGCAGGAAGTTGCCCATCATCAGGAAGAAGCGCTCGACCGGCGGCTTGTCGAAGCCGAATTCGCGCTCCAGCTCGGCGATGAAGGCCGGATCCAGGCCCTGCGCGCCGCGGTACTTGCTGGTGATCCCGGTCGTGTCCGCGCGGCCGGGATCGAAGGTCTGGAAATCCGTGGCGCCCCCGCCCGAGAAACGGGCGGTCGCATCCTGTGCGGTCCCCTGAAGCTGCGCTATCACCTGCTCGATCGGCCCGCCGGGTGCGAACTGGACGATGATGAAGGTGAGAACCATGATCCCGAACAGGGTCGGGATCATGAGCAGCAGACGGCGGATGATATAGGCGAGCATCACGCTCCGGTTCTGTGAGGGTCAGGAAACGGGGGGCGGTCAGCGGTTGCGGTTGCCGCGGAGCGCCGCCGGGTTCGACGGATCGAACCACCATGTGCTCTGGAATGCCAGCCCGTATCTGGGCCGCTTCTCCGGCCGGTCGAAGATGTCCCAGTAGGCGATCCGGTAGGTATCGTCATAGAAGAACGGGATGACGAGATGAAGCCAGAGCAGATACCGGTCGAGGGCGCGGCAGGACTGGGTCAGCGTGTCCCAGCTGTCGGCGGCGATGACCAGCTCGATCAGCTCGTCCAGGACCGGGTCCTTGATCCCGGTGACGTTGAAGTTGCCGGGCAGGTCGGCGGTCGCCGACCCGTAGGCTTCGCGCAGGGCGGCCCCCGGCGGGTAGAAGGGCGTATGATAGGCGAACAGCAGGTCGTAATTGTAGTCGTAGATGCGGTTCTGCCACTGCGCGCCGTCCACGAAGCGGGGAATGGCGTTGATTCCGCCCCGCTTGAAGTTCTGGACGAGGGCGAGGATCGTCGATTCGATCTGCGGTGAGCCGTAGATCAACTCGAACTCCATCGGCTCGCCCGTTTGGGCGTTGGTCAGGCGGCCATTGCGGATCTCCCACCCTGCCTCTGCGAACAGTTGCTGGGCCCGGCGCAGATTCGCGCGGATATTGCCGTTGCCGTCCGTTTCGGGCAGCCGGAACTCCTCGGTGAAGATCCGCTCGCGCATGTGTTCGGGCATCCGGTCCCGGAAGCGCTCCAGGATCTCCCGTTCCTGCCCCTGGGGCAGCCCCGTGGCGGCCAGCTCCGTATTCGGGAAATAGCTGTTCGCGCGCTTGAAGAACCCGTAATGGATCTGCCGCTGCGCGGTCTCGAAGTCGTAGAACTGGACCAGCGCCTCGCGCACGCGGGGATCCTGGAAGCGCGGCCGGCGCAGGTTGAAGGAGAAGCCCG
>JAJUFW010000459.1 GCA_029263555.1 Alphaproteobacteria bacterium | reverse complement strand
GTCCTACAAGGCGACGCGCGACAAGACCCAGTCGCCGAACGGGCGTTCGGCCCTGTTCCGCGCCTGGGCCCGGGATCCGTCGCCCGAAGCGACGGCGGCGCTGAAGGCCTCTCTCGACACCTGCCTCTCCTGCCGGGCCTGCGCCAGCGCCTGCCCGGTCAAGGTCGACATCCCGACCATGAAGGCGCGGTTCCTCGAGACCTATTACCGGACCCATCGGAGACCGCTGCGGGACCGCATCGTCCGGGTGCTGGAGCCGGCGATCCTGACAGCCCGGCGGGTCCCGCGGCTTGCGAACCTCATGCTCCACAATCCGGTGTCGGCCGCGCTTACCCGCGCGCTGGGCTTCGCCGACCTGCCGGCTTTCGCCGATCCGCTCGAACGCGCGCTCAAGCGGGACGGGGTGGAAGCGGCGACCGACGCCCGGCTTGCCCGGCTTTCGCCCGAAGAGCGGGAGAAGGCCGTGATCCTTCTGCCCGACACCTTCCTTGCCAGTTTCGATACGGGGCCTATCCTGGCCGCGGCGAAGGTGCTGCGCGCGATCGGAAGGACGCCTTTGGTCGCGCCCGTCCAGGCGAACGGCAAGGCGCTGGAGGTACGAGGCTTCAACGGGGCCTTCGCCCGGACGCGCGACCGCCTGCAGGCCCGGCTCGCCGGATATGCGAAGACCGGCATTCCCGTCGTCGCGATCGAGCCCGCGACGCTGATCCAGGCCCGCAGCGACGGCGCGACGGCGCTGCTCCCGCTCGACCGGTTCCTCCGGGACCATGCCTCCGCGCTACGCGCCGCCGGGGCCGTTTCGGGCCCGCACCGGCTGTTCCTCCATTGCACCGAGAAGACGGCCGACACCGGCACGGGCGGCCGCTGGCAGGAGGTGTTCCGGGCGGCCGGGATCCCGATCGAAATCGTGGACGCCGGCTGCTGCGGCATGAGCGGCCTGTTCGGCCATGAGCGGGAGCACCGGGATCTTTCCCGCCGGATCTTCGAACTGAGCTGGGCCGGCCGCCTGGACGACGGGGCTGCCATGGCGACCGGCTTCTCCTGCCGCTGCCAGGCAAAGCGCTTCGCCGGCGCCCGTCCGCCCCATCCCGTGGAGATCCTGGCCCGCGCCCTATGAGGGGCAGCCGGGGCGTCGCCCCTCGGTCAGGCCGCCGCCATCTCGGGCGCCGCCTCTTGGGCCGGCGCGGCCCGGACGGGTCCGTTCTGCGCCTCCCAGAGCGTCCGGAACTTCGGCTGCCGCTCCAGGAGATCGCCTAGCGTCCCCTGATCGACGACCATCCCATCCTCCATCATCACGATCAGGTCGAAGCGGTGCAGAAGATGCAGGCGGTGGATCGAACTCACCACGCAGGCATCGGGGAATTCGCCCAGCAGCGCGTCATAGAGGCGCGCCTCGGTCGCCGGATCCAGGCTGCTGGTCGGCTCGTCCAGCATGATCAGGCCGGACTGCCGGGCGGCCAGGATGCCGCGGGCAAGGGCCAACCGCTGCCTCTGGCCGCCCGAGAGGTTGGCCCCCCGCTCCTCGATCGGCGTCTCCAGCCCCTGGGGCAGGCGGGCCACGATCGGCTGCAGCTCGGCAAGCGCGACGGCGCGGGCCACCTCGTGCTCCTCATAGCCGAGGCCGAGCGTGACGTTGTGGGCGAAGGTGCTTTCGAAGATCTCCGGTTCCTGCGGGATCAGGGTGGCGACCGGGCCCAGGTGCCGGAGGTCCTCCCGCTCCTGCCCGTCGATCGCGATGGAGACGCGGTCCGGCTGGTAGAGCCCGGCCAGAAGCCGCATGGCCGTGCTCTTGCCCGACCCGCTTTCGCCGATCAGGGCGATGCGCTGGCCCCGGCGGAAGGTGAGCGCGACATCCGTGAGGCCGGACGGCCGGTTCTCGCCCCCGCCCGTATAGGCGAAGGACAGGCCCCGGACCCGGATCTCCCGCCAGTCGGCCGGGATCGGGGTGACGTTCGGCGGCCGCACATCGGCGGTTTCGATGTCCGCGACACCGGCATAATCCGTCTGGAAGCGCACCAGCTCCTGCCAGTGGAGGGCCATGGTGCCGATGACGTTGCCGGCCTGCTGCGAATACTGATGGACCAGCACGGCGGTGCCCAGCATGACCGGGCCGCCCGTCCGCCAGGCGAGCCAGCCGTAGAGCCCGACCAGGCCGCAGCGGATGGCGTTGTTCAGGATGTCGACGACGCACCACTTCGCCTCGTTGACCACGACGCTTCGGCGCAGCGGCTTGAAGACGGCGGCGAGCCGGCTGTTGATCAGGGCCTGGGTCGGCCCCTGGAGGCGCAGGGTCAGCACCGTGGAGATGTTGCCGAGGCAGTCCACCAGCGTCGACAGGAGCCGCCCTTCGGCATGGTTCTCCCTGCGGGCGAGCGCGATCATGATCCGGTCGAAGCGCAGGATCACGCAGACGATCAGGAGGTAGCCCAGAATCGCGGCCGTACCGGTGAGGGTCGAGACCAGGCACAGGGCGACAATCGGCCCGATCAGGTTCACCGCATTCTGCAGATAGATGAACTGGGTCTGCGAGAAGCCGAACAGCGCCATCATCGCCTTGTTGACGCGCTGGATCGTGTCGCCCGAATGGCGCTGCGCGTGCCAGCCCATCTGAAGCCCGGTCAGCTGCGTGTACATGTGGTTCGTAAAGGTGCCGCGCACCGCGATCGCGACGAACCTTTCCAGCACCCGGGCAGGCCCGTGGAGCACCCAGGCGGCGACCGCGGCGCCGAAGGTGAGCCCGAGATAGACGCCCGCCTCGTGGAGGCCGTCGGCGCCGCTGCTCTGCAGGGCATTGACGGCCTGGGCGCCGAAATAGGGAATGGCCAGCTTGATGAGCTGGGAGCCGACATGCAGCGCCATGAACAGCACGACCAGGGGGCGCTTCCCCCCGGCATAGGTCCACAGGCCGCGATAGAGCCCGGCGATGCCGCCGAGCACGGAATTTCCCGATGAGTTGTGCATGGAATGGTCCGCAAATGGACGACCCCCGGATGCCGGGTCGGTCACGGCGCGGACCCTACGATCGTATGGTTAACGGCGGCTTAAATGCACATGCGATTTGTTAAGTAAGCATGCTT
>JAJUFW010000394.1 GCA_029263555.1 Alphaproteobacteria bacterium | reverse complement strand
GCGGCGTGCCGGGGGAACCGCTGCGGCGGGTCGCCGAGATGTTCGCGAAGGACAGGCCGTCGACGACGATATGGTGCATGGGACAGACCCAGCATACGGTCGGCACGGCGAATGTGCGGGCCGACTGCATCCTGTGCCTTGCGACCGGGAATGTCGGCAAGGCGGGGGCCGGCACCAACATCTTCCGCGGCCACGACAACGTGCAGGGGGCGACGGATGTCGGGCTCGACGTCACGACGCTCCCCTTCTACTACGGCCTGACCCAGCAGGCCTGGCAGCACTGGGCGCGGGTCTGGGAAGTCGACTACGACTATCTTGTCTCCCGGTTCGATTCCAAGGACATGATGGAGACGCCCGGCATTCCCCTGACGCGCTGGTTCGACGCGGTCCTGATGCCGAAGGATGAGGTCTCGCAGAAGGACAATGTGCGGGCCATGTGGGTGCAGGGGCACGCCAGCAACAGCATCACGCGCATTCCGGAATCCCTCAAAGGGTTGCAGAAGCTGGATCTGCTGGTCGTCGCCGACCCTCATCCGACGACCTGGGCTTCCCTTGCCGTCAAGGCCGGCCGCCGGGACAACACCTATCTTCTGCCGGCCTGCACCCAGTTCGAGACGTCCGGGTCCCGCGTCGCCTCCAACCGCTCGCTGCAATGGGGCGATCAGGTTGTGAAGCCCAGCTTCGAGCAGAAGGACGACTACCAGATCATGTACCGGATCGCGGCGAAGCTCGGCTTCGCCGACCTCCTGTTCAGGCGCATAAAGGTGGAGGGGGACCGGCCGCTTCCGGAAGACATCCTGAGGGAGATGAACCGCGGCAGCTGGTCGACGGGCTATTGCGGCCAGTCGCCGGAACGGCTTAAGGCGCATATGCGCAATCAGCACAAGTTCGATCTGGTCACCCTGCGGGCGCCAAAGGACGATCCCGAGGTGGGCGGCGACTATTACGGCCTGCCCTGGCCGTGCCTCGGGACGCCGGAACTTCGCCATCCGGGGACGGCCAATCTCTACGACACCAGCCTGCACGTCATGGATGGTGGCAGCCCGTTCCGCGCCCGTTTCGGCGTGGAGCGTGACGGCCAGACCCTGCTGGCGGAGGGCTCGTACACGCTCGGGTCGGAACTGACGGACGGCTATCCGGAATTCACCATGGCGGTCCTGAAGAAGCTGGGCTGGGACCGCGACCTGACGCCGGAGGAGCTGGAGGTCATCCGAAGGGTCGGCGGCGACAATATCGACGCCGTGAGCTGGTCGACCGATCTCTCGGGCGGCATTCAGCGCGTGGCGCTGAGCCATGGCTGCCATCCCTACGGCAACGCCAAGGCAAGGGCCAAGGCGTGGAACCTGCCGGACCAGATTCCGGTGCATCGCGAGCCGATCTACACGCCGCGGGTCGACCTGGTCGAGCGATACCCGACGTTGCCCGATGCGCGGCAGTTCAGGCTCACGAATATCGGGTTCACGATCCAGCAATCGGCGATCGAGCGGGGCGTCGCCCGGGACTTCCCCCTGATCCTGACGTCCGGTCGGCTGGTCGAATACGAAGGCGGCGGGGAGGAGACCCGTTCGAACCGCTGGCTGGCCGAGTTGCAGCAGGACATGTTCATCGAGATCAATCCCGCCGACGCGGCCGAGCGCGGCATCACCGACGGGGCCTGGGTGTGGGTCTACGGCGCCGAGAACAATTCCCAGGCGCGCGTGAAGGCGCTGGTCACCGAGCGGGTGGGCAAGGGTGTGGCATTCATGCCCTTCCACTTCGGCGGCTGGTTCCAGGGGGAGGACTTGCGGGGCAACTATCCGGAAGGCTCGGACCCGTACGTCCTGGGCGAAAGCGTCAACACGATCACGACCTACGGCTACGATCCGGTGACCGGGATGCAGGAACCCAAGGCCACGCTATGCCAGATCCGGGCGGCGTGAGGGAGGAGGACGAGACATGGCCCGGATGAAGTTCCTCTGCGACGCGGACCGCTGCATCGAGTGCAACGCCTGCGTCACCGCCTGCAAGAACGAGCACGACGTCCCCTGGGGCATCAACCGCCGCCGGGTCGTCACCATCAACGACGGCCTGCCGGGCGAGCGATCGGTCACCATGGCATGCATGCACTGTACGGACGCTCCCTGCGCGGCGGTCTGTCCGGTCGACTGCTTCTATACGACCGAGGACGCCGTGGTCCTGCATTCGAAGGACCTGTGCATCGGCTGCGGCTATTGCTTCTACGCCTGCCCCTTCGGGGCGCCGCAATATCCACGGACCACCAATTTCGGCTCCCGGGGCAAGATGGACAAATGCACCTTCTGCTCCGGCGGACCGGAGCCCGACTCCTCGGCGATCGAATACGCGAAATACGGCTCCAATCGCCTAGCCGAGGGCAAGCTGCCGCTCTGCGCGGAAATGTGCTCCACCAAGTCGTTGCTGGCCGGCGACGGCGAGGTCATCGCCGCAATCTACAGGGAGCGAGTCACCCAGCGCGGATACGGATCCGGCGCCTGGGGTTGGCGGACCGCCTATGGCGAAACGGTAGAGGTGTGATGGCCGGGCCGGGCGCGGCCCGGACGCGCCGAACGGAAACGGGGGAGAAGATGCGACTCCTGACGCTTGCTGGACCGGTCCGGACGGCGCTCGCCGTCGTCATCCTGTCCTTCGGACTGATCGCCGCTCCGGGGCCCGCCGGCAGCCAATCCGGATCGAACCCGACCGCCGAGGCGGTGCAGGAGCGCCAGCTTCTGGAAGAGCTGGGTCGCGTACAGGGCCGCATCACCATTCCCGACCAGCGCGCGATGGTGCTGCAGCAGCCGCAGGGGCGGGACTACCGGGCCATTCACGAAGCGGCACTGCCCTGGCTGGGGGCCATCCTTATCATCGGCATGCTGGCCGTTCTTGCCGGCTTCTACTTCTATAGAGGCCGGATCCGGACCCTGGAGCCCGAGACCGGAGTCACGATCGAGCGGTTCAACTGGGCCGAGCGGTTCACCCATTGGGTGACCGCGACGGCGTTCGTCATCCTGGCGATCACCGGCCTGAACTACGTCTTCGGCAAGCGCCTGCTGATGCCGTTGATTGGTCCGGACGCGTTCTCGGCCTGGTCCCAGTTCGCAAAATACACCCACACCGCGATGGCGTGGCTGTTCATGGCAGGCGTCGTCGTCATGTTCGCCCTGTGGATCAAGGACAACATTCCTGACCGCTACGACCTGCCCTGGTTGAAGGCCGGGGGCGGAATGTTCGATCGGACCAACCGGACCCATCCGCCGGCAGCCCGGTTCAATGCCGGCCAGAAGATGGTCTTCTGGGCGGTCGTCCTGGGCGGCATCGTCCTTTCGGCCTCCGGCATCCTGCTGCTTCTGCCGTTCAGGTTCACCGACGTGAACGGAATGCAGCTTGCCCAGATCGTCCATTCGCTGGTCGGGATGATCATGATCGCCATCATCCTGGCCCACATCTATATCGGGACGCTGGGCATGGTGGGCGCCTTCGACGCCATGGGGTCGGGCCAGGTCAGCCTCACCTGGGCGAAGGAGCATCACAAGGTCTGGGTCGACAAGCAGCAGGCTAAGACCGAAACCGGCCGCCGGCAGGTGCCGCCCCGGCGGACGGCGACGTCCGCCCGGTAGCCGCGGGCCAGCGCTCGCGCCGGATCG
>JAJUFW010000380.1 GCA_029263555.1 Alphaproteobacteria bacterium | reverse complement strand
GGCCGTGCTGGAATTCGAGATCCGCTACATGCCGGGCGAGGACGTGACCCGGATCTTCGACGAGGTGAACATCCTGATCGAGGAGGAGCGCCGGACGCTGAAGGAGGCGGCCGCGGAGGCCGACATCCTGGTGGAGGATCTGTCCGCCTATCCCGCCCTCGACTGTGCGCCGGACGGCCCGGCCGCCCGGACGACGGCGAGGTTGGCCGGCGACCGGCAACCGGCGACGACGATCAGCTTCGGCACCGAGGCCGGGATCTACGCCGCCGCAGGCATCCCGACGATCGTGTGCGGGCCCGGCGACATCGCCCGCGCCCACAAGGCCGACGAATGGATCGGCATCGACGAGCTGGCGGCGGCCAGCCGCATGATGAACCGCCTGGCCGATGCGCTGCAACGGCCGGCAAGCGAATGGATTACCCGATGACCACGAGACCGACGATCAAGCTGACCCACGCCGGCGCGCTGAAGGCGCTGACCGCCGCCGTGGCCCATGCCGAAGCGCTGGGCGTGCCGCAGAACATCACCATCGTCGACGACGGCGGGAACATGCTGGCCTTCGTCCGCATGGATGGCGCCAAGCTCCTGTCCGGAGAGACCTCGAAGTCGAAGGCGATCTCGGCGGCGTCCCATCGACAGCCGACCTCGCGGCTGGATCCGGATCTGGAACTCAAGCTGGCGATCGCATCCGGCGGGCGGCTCACCAATCTCGAAGGCGGCCTTCCGATCATCATCGACGGCGTCTGCGTCGGCGCCGTGGGCGTCGGATCGGGCACCGGAGCGCAGGATATCGAGGTCGCCCGGGCGGCGCTCGCCGCCCTCGGCGCGGAGGACCAGAGGCCGTGAGCATCGCTTCCACCATGCGCGCCGTGATCGCCGCCGAGCCGGGCGGCCCCGAGGTCCTCAAGCTCGTCGAACGCCCGGTGCCGGTGCCCGGCCCCGGCGAAGTGCTGATCAAGGTCTGCGCGGCCTGGGTGAACCGCCCCGACCTCATGCAGCGCAGAGGCGCCGGTCCCGTCCCGCCCGGCGCAGGCGACGTGCTCGGCCTCGAGATCGCCGGCGAGATCGTCGCCACGGGACCCGGCGCGGTCGTGAACGGCACCACCGTGATGGCCCTCGTTTCCAGCGGCGGCTACGCCGATTACTGCGTGGCGGTGGCCGACCACTGCCTGCCGGTTCCGCCCGGGATCGACCCCGTCCAGGCGGCGGCCCTGCCGGAAGCCCTGTTCACGGTCTGGCACAACATGTTCGAGCTGGGCGCCCTCGGGATCGGGGAAACGGTCCTGATCCACGGCGCCGCCAGTGGCGTCGGGTCCCTCGCGGTCCAGCTTGCCAAGGCCGCCGGGGCGCGGGTGATCGCGACCGCGGGCGGCCCGGCGAAGACCGATGCGGTCCGCCGTCTGGGCGCGGATCGTGCGGTCGACTACAAGGCCTGCGACTTCGTCCAGGCGGTAGCCGAGGAGACCGGCGGCCGGGGCGTCGACGTCGTGCTCGACATCGTCGGCGGCTCCTACGTGGCGCGCAACCTGGCGGCCATGGCCCCGGGCGGCCGTCACGTCAGCCTGTCGTTCATGGAAGCATCCGTGGTGCCGATCGATCTTGGCATCGTCATGGGCAAGGGCCTGCACCTCACCTCCTCGACGCTGCGGCCGAAGGCGCGCGAAGAGAAGACCCGTCTTGCGCGATGCGTGTCGAAGCATCTGCTGCCGCTCGTGGCCGGCGGCCGGGTAAAACCTCTGATCTGGAAGACCCTGCCCCTCGCCCAGGCGCGGGACGCGCACGAGATCCTTGAGAAAAACGAGAATATCGGCAAGGTCGTCCTGGTCCCGGACGTCACCGGCCAAGACTGATAGCGGATGCGCCCCATGCTGAAACTGTTCTACGCCCCGACCTCGCCCTATGCCCGCAAGGTCATGGCCTGCGCCCACGAGCTGGGCATCGCCGACCGAATCGAAACGATCGTCAGCGCAGGGAATCCGCTGCGACGCGACGAGAGCGTCGCCGAACGTAACCCGCTCGGCAAGATACCGACGATGGTGACCGAGGACGGGACGGCCCTCTTCGACAGCCCCGTCATTTGCGAATATCTCGACTCGACGGCTCCGCAGCCGCGCCTGTTCCCGCGCGAGGGCGAAGCCCGCTGGACGGCCTTGACCCAGCAGGCCGCCGCCGACGGGCTGCTCGACGCCGCCCTGATGATCCGCCACGAGGACACGCTCCGCCCGGAGGACCGCCAGTGGCAGGACTGGCGGGAGGCACAGATGATCAAGATCCGCGCCACGCTCGGCTGGCTGGAATCGTCGGTCACGGCGGGGCAGGAAGTCACGATCGGCACCATCGCCGCCGGCTGCGCGCTCGGATATCTCGACTTCCGGTTCGCCGGGTTCGACTGGCGCCGGGACCATCCGCGGCTCGGCGAATGGTTCGGGCATTTTGGCGAACGCCCCTCGATGCGCGCGACGGCCCCCTTCGTCGCGGCCTGAGACATGAGCATTGCCGGCACGGGCTGCCGATCGGCCGCCCGTGCCGGCGCAAACCCTGGTCGGAAGAGACCGATTCCATGTGCTGTGACTGGAAGAACGCCGAGCGTTTCTGCCGCTGCCGGATGGCGGTCCTGCGGGCGTATCACGGCCTACTCGAACGCGGCGAACCCGTCACCACCGCCCGGCAGGCCGCAACGATGGTCTTCCGCTGGCATCACCCGGACATCGAGGCCCCGGAGCGGGACCACATCGTCAGCAGTTGGCTCGATCGCGGGCGGCTCCACTAGGACCCGTCACGGCCGGGCCGCGACGGGGACGGAACGGGATCACCTGCCCCGTCTCGGGCAACCGGCCGGCGCCGGCCCCTGAAAGCGGTCCCCCTTCCTCTCCCGAATGCCTGCCCCGCCCGATCGGCAGGTCGGCAAGCTGGTCGGGCGTCATCCGCCGCAGCGCCGGATGGGACAGGGGATCCGTTTCCCATGCCAGATCGCCGGGATCGGCATGGCCGGCGAAGCGCCGAAGGGCGGCAAGCCGGCCGAAGAGCGGGAAAAGCTTCATCATGCCTGCATGAATTGGGCACCGGGCGCTCCGGGAAAATGGCGTTTTCCTGCGCAAGCATATAGAAATCCTATATGCGTCACCTGAACCGCTTCCACCTGAACGGCCTGCGGGCCCTGGAAGCCGCCGGACGCCTGGGAAGCCTGCGCGCCGCGGCCGAGGAGTTGGGCGTCACCGTCGGCGCCGTGAGCCAGCAGGTGCAGAAGGCTGAGGAGCAGTTCGGCCGCCCGGTGTTCGAGCGGCACGCGAAGGGCCTGCGGCCGACGCCGTTCGGCCAGGAAGTCCTCAAATGCCTGAGCGCGGGCTTCGCCGAGATTTCGGCCGGGCTGGAGCTTGCCGGACGCCGGCGCGACGACGTGCTGACGGTTTCCGTCGCCCCGGTCCTCGCCAGCAAATGGCTGGTCTGGCGCCTTCAGCGCTTCCGCGAGCGGCATCCCGACATCCGCATCCGCATCGACGCGGATGTGGCTCTCGTGGATCCGAATGTCTCGGACGTGGATGTCTGCATCCGGGTCGGCCGGGGCGACTGGCCGAACGTGAGGGCGGAAAGGCTGCTCGAACAGCTTGTCTTCCCCGTCTGCAGCCCGGCCTTGGCCGAAAGGCTCCGGCACCCGCGCGACCTTGCCCGGGTTCCGATCATCCGGGAGCCGACACCGATGTTCGGCTGGGACGCCTGGCTCGGCCCCAACGGGCTCGACGAAGGGATCCTCGGCGACGGGCCGGT
>JAJUFW010000491.1 GCA_029263555.1 Alphaproteobacteria bacterium | reverse complement strand
CGGCCGGATCGACCCGGCCCTGGTTGCCGCGCTGGCGGCACGGGACGAGGCGAAAGCCGGGCTGCTTCCGCCGGAGCCCTTCTATCTCCGGCCGCCCGACGCCATTCCGGCGGCGGATCGCGCCGCCACCGCGTCCGGACGGCTGCCGGACCGGACCTGACCCGATGGCGATCCGTACGGCCGGCCCCTTCGACCTCGAGCTTCTGGCGGCCCTGCACGCCCGCTGCTTCGAGGAAAAATGGACGAGTGAAGCCTATGGCCGGCTGCTGGCCGGCCCGGGCGTCACGGGGTTCCTCGCCGTGGCGCCGGACGGCGCGCCCTGCGGCTTCGCGCTCGTCCGCGCCATCGCCGGGGAAGCCGAGGTGCTGACGATCGGCGTTCTACCCGACTACCGACGCCAGGGCCACGGCCGTGCGCTCGTCGACGCCATGATCGACGTGGCGGAAGCCGCCGGGGCCGAGCATCTGTTCCTGGAGGTTGCCGAGGACAACCCCGCCGCCCAGTCGCTTTACCGTCGGGCCGGGTTCGAGCCGATCGCCCGGCGACCTGAATACTATGATGCCGAAAGAGGACGGATCGACGCCCTGGTCATGCGGAGGACCTGCAGACTTTAGGCCTTCCTGACGAATAGACGATGCGGGCCAAGAGCGTCGTTTTCGTCTTCCGGCACCATGCGGATCACGACATGCCCATGGTCCTGCACGGTCCGCGGCACGTTCTCGAGCGGTTCGGCACCTTTCAGGCGGATTTCGACGACTTGGCCCGAATCCATGCGCTCCAGGAGCAATTTCGTCCTAACAAAGGTAAACGGACAAACCTCTTCGGTGATATCGAGGAAATAATCCGCGTCCTTTGACACATTCATGATTTCTCTATCCTGCTATGCGGAACCGTTGTTGCAACACTATGCCACCGCATCTATAAAACGTGGCGGATTCTTTATGGAGCGGCGGCGATGAGCGAAGATTTGCCCGCGGATGAACTGTTGACCCTGACAACTCAGATCGTGTCGGCTCACGTCCGCAACAACACCGTTTCGAGCCAGGACCTTCCGCGGCTGATCGAGCACGTCTACCGGGCGCTGGCGGCCGCGCGCAGCAGCACCGCCCCGGCGCCCAAGCCGGAACGGCCGCAGCCGGCGGTTCCGGTGAAGAAGTCGGTGACCCCCGACTACATCATCTGCCTGGAGGACGGTAAGCAGCTGAAGATGCTGAAACGGCATCTGAAGACCGCCTACAACATGACGCCGGAGGAATATCGGGAACGCTGGGGCCTTCCGCCCGACTATCCGATGGTGGCGCCCAACTATGCCCGCCAGCGCAGCCGATTGGCCAAGGAGATCGGCCTCGGAACCCGGACCCGGCGCGGGGAATGACCCCCCGGCCGACAGCCTTCGACTGCCTCTGTCACGGATCTATCATATAATCGCAGCCAGACCGCAGCCGGGCCGGGCTATAGCATCGAGGCAAGTTGATTCCCGTCCGGCAACTTTGTTAAGGGGTTCGGAAGTGGCGTCACCCGAGGTAACTGCTCCTCCGAACGGGGAACCAGGATGATGGCTGAGACGACCCCTGTCGGCGATTACCCTTGGAGCTTCCGGACCGGCAGCCTGGAAGTCAGGCTGGCGGAGAGCGCGGCCGAGGTCGAAGCCGCCCAGGCCTTGCGCTACCGGGTCTTCTACGAGGAGATGTCGGCCAAGCCGACGGCCGAAATGGCGTCGAGCCGGCGCGATTTCGACGCCTTCGACGAGGTCGCCGATCACCTTCTGGTGATCGACGCGACCGAGGGCGCCGGGGCGAAAGGCGTCGTCGGCACCTATCGGCTGATCCGGCGGGAGGCCGCGAGCCGCATCGGGTCCTTCTATTCCGCCGGCGAATACGACATCGCGCCGATTGTGGCCTATCCGGGGCAGGTCCTGGAGCTCGGGCGGTCCTGCGTATCCGCCGCGTACCGCACCGGCCAGACCATGCAGCTGCTCTGGCGCGGGATCGCGGCCTATGTCTTCCAGCACGACATCGAGATCATGTTCGGCTGTGCCAGCCTGCCGGGCGTCGACCCGGCCGAACTCGCGCTGCCGCTGTCCTATCTCTACCACTATCACCTGGCGCCGCCGGCCTTGAGGCCGCGGGCGCTGGACGAGCGGCACACCCCGATGCGGCTGCTCCCCGTCGACGCCGTCGACCAGCGGGCGGCCCTTTCGGCCCTGCCGCCGCTGATCAAGGGCTATCTGCGCCTGGGCGGCTTCGTCGGCGACGGCGAAAAGGGCGCTCTTGAAGGGCAGGGTGCGGTTGCCGTCGCTGGACGTCCCTTCCGGGAACAGGATCAGATTGTCGCCCGCCTCCAGGCGTTCGCGCAGGCTGTCGCGGTGCCGGTCGGCGTTGCGCGAGCGGCGGTCGACGAAGACGCTCCGCTGCAGCTTCGCCAGAAGCCCGAACAGCGGCCACGTCCCGACCTCCGTCTTGGCGACGAAGCTGCCCTCGACCAGGGCGCCCAGCACGGTGATGTCGAGATATGACGAATGGTTGCTGACGAACAGCGTCGGCCGGGCCGTGCTGGGCGTTCCCCGGACATCCAGCCTGAGCCCCAGGATCCGGCAGCAGGCGCGATGATAGAAGCGGGGCAGGCGGCGCTGCAGCGGCAGGCGGAACGCAACCGCGACCGCCTGCACCGGGATGAGCAGCAGGGTCCAGGCAAGATAGGCCGCCAGGCGGCTGATGCCGAGCACGGTCGAACCCATGGCGCGCCGCGTCAGCTCCGCTGATACGCCAGGACCGGCCGCCGCTCGCGCTTTTCGTAATGCCGATAGTATTTCTCGGGGTCGAGAGCGGTCTTGACCACGAGGCTGGCGGCGGGGGGGGGGAAGGGGGTGGCGGTGCGGGCGCCGGGGCGG
>JAJUFW010000708.1 GCA_029263555.1 Alphaproteobacteria bacterium | reverse complement strand
TCCAGCGCGCTTTCGTCCTCGCCTTCCTCGAGCAGCAGGGCGATCGGCGTATTGACGGCCACCCCCTCGGTCCCCTCGGGCACCAGGATCCGTCCCAGCCGGCCCTCGTCGACCGCCTCGACCTCCATCGTCGCCTTGTCGGTCTCGATCTCGGCAATCACGTCGCCGATGGCCACCTCGTCCCCTTCCTTCTTGTGCCAGGTGGCAAGGGTCCCCTCAGTCATCGTCGGCGACAGCGCCGGCATCAGGATCTTGATCGGCATCGATATCTCCCAGTACGTCCGCCGAGCGGACTGCGACTGTTCTGGCTCGGGTTCCGGGTCAGCGCCTGTAGCAGACGCCTTTGGCAGCCTGAACGATGTCGGCTACCTGCGGGAGCGCGGCCTGCTCCAGATTGGCGGCATAAGGCAGCGGCACGTCGGCGGCGGTCACCCGCGCCAGCGGCGCGTCGAGATAATCGAAGGCATGCTCCATGACCAGCGCGGCGATCTCCGACCCGATGCCGGCGAAAGCCCAGCCCTCTTCGACCGAAACGATGCGGTTGGTCTTGCGGACGCTGGCCATGACCGTCTCCACGTCCAGCGGCCGAATGGTCCGAAGGTCGACCACCTCGGCGTCGATCCCCTCCTCCGCCAGCTTCTCGGCCGCTTCCAGCGACTTGCCCACCATGATCGAATAGGCGACCAGGGTCACGTCGCGGCCCGGGCGCACGACCTTGGCTCGGCCGATCGGAACGATGAAGTCCTCGCTCTCCGGAACGTCGAAGGAGTGACCGTAGAGAATCTCGTTCTCCAGGAAGATCACCGGGTTCGGGTCCCGGATCGCGGCCTTGAGAAGCCCCTTGGCGTCGGCAGCCGAATAGGGGGCGACGACCTTCAGGCCCGGAACATGCCCGTACCAGCTGGCGAAGTCCTGGCTGTGCTGCGCGGCCACCCGGGCCGCCGCGCCGTTCGGTCCGCGGAAGACGATCGGGCACCCCATCTGGCCACCCGACATGTAAAGCGTCTTCGCCGCCGAGTTGATGATCTGGTCGATCGCCTGCATGGCGAAGTTGAACGTCATGAACTCGATGATCGGACGAAGCCCGCCGAAGGCCGCACCGACGCCGAGACCGGCGAAACCGTGCTCAGTGATCGGCGTATCGATGACCCGCTTCGCTCCGAACTCGTCCAGAAGGCCCTGGCTGACCTTGTAGGCACCCTGGTACTCGGCGACCTCTTCGCCCATGAGGAAGACGGTCTCGTCGCGGCGCATCTCCTCGGCCATGGCGTCGCGCAGCGCCTCGCGCACGGTCTGGCGCCGGGTCTTGTCGAAATACTTGTCCTCGTCCGTGGCGGGGATGACAGCCGGCCGCCGGTCACCGGAAATCACAGGCCGGGCCGTCTCAGGCCTCGCCTCTTCAGCCGCCGGCGCTTCGCGCGTCGCCTGCTTCTGCTCCACGGCGGTGCGCGGCTCGGCCTGCTGGGGTCCGACCGGCTCGCCGCCCCGGGCACCGCTTTCCAGCGCGCTTTCGTCCTCGCCTTCCTCGAGCAGCAGGGCGATCGGCGTATTGACGGCCACCCCCTCGGTCCCCTCGGGCACCAGGATCCGTCCCAGCCGGCCCTCGTCGACCGCCTC
>JAJUFW010000404.1 GCA_029263555.1 Alphaproteobacteria bacterium | reverse complement strand
CCGTTCTTCCAGCTCTATTCGGCCGTCGGCCTGTTCGACACCCATATCGGCGTCGCCCTTGCCCACTGCCTGTTCAACGTGCCGCTGGCGGTCTGGATACTGGAAGGCTTCATGTCCGGCGTGCCGCGTGAGATCGACGAGATGGCCTACATCGACGGCTACAGCTTCCCGCGCTTCTTCGTAACCATTTTCATGCCGCTCATCAAGTCCGGCATCGGCGTGGCCGCCTTCTTCTGCTTCATGTTCAGCTGGGTCGAGCTGCTGCTGGCGCGGACGCTCACCTCTGTCGAGGCGAAGCCGATCGCCGCGACAATGACCCGGACCGTGAGCGCCGCCGGCATGGACTGGGGCCTTCTGGCCGCCGCCGGGGCCCTCACCATCGTGCCGGGGGCGCTCGTGATCTGGTTCGTCCGCAACTACATGGCCAAGGGCTTCGCCCTGGGCCGGGTTTGAGCGTGGGGGCGACGATGGACCTGGAATGGATGGCATGGACGCTGCCGACCGCCGTCTTTTTCGGCGTTATCGGACTGATGCTCGTGGTCATGACGATATGGGAGCTGGTCTCGCCGACCATTCCGCGGCGCGGGTTCCTGCCGTTGACGACCACCCGCGGCGACCGGCTTTTCATCGGCCTGCTCGGCAGCGCCTACATCATGCTGGCCTGGGTCGGCCTGACCGAACTCAGCCTTTGGTACGCGCTCGGCCTTTCGGTTCTGTTTCTGGTGCTCACGATGAGGTTCGGATGACCCCCGATGCGGGGCTTCCAACAACCGCGCCCTGATCATGCGTCCCAAGGGGCCCGGCTTCACGACAACGGACGCGGGAAGGGGGAAACGATGACCAGACGATCCTTGACGATACGTGGTCCGCAGGTTTCCAGACGGGCCATGATGATCGGCGCCGCGGCGGCCGGGCTCTCGGCCGGCTTCCGTGCCCCGAACCTGCTCGCCCAGACCGACGAAGATCGCCTGGCGGCGGCGCGCCGGTGGGTGGAGACGGAATTCACGCCGTCGACCCTTTCGGTCGACGAACAGATGGCCGAGATGGAATTCTTCATCAGGGCGGCGGAGCCGTTCCGGGGCATGAACATCAACGTGGTGTCCGAGCCGATCACGACCCACGAATACGAGGCTTCGACCTTCGCCCGGGCATTCTCGGAGATCACCGGGATCAATCTGCGGCACGACCTGATCCAGGAAGGCGACGTCATCGAGAAACTGCAGACCCAGATGCAGTCGGGCGAGAACATCTACGACGCCTGGGTCAACGACAGCGACCTGATCGGCACGCATTTCCGCTACGGCGCCGTCGTGCCGCTCACGGATTTCATGGAAGGCGAGGGCCGGGAATTCACCCTGCCGACGCTGGACGTGGACGACTTCATCGGCAAGAGCTTCACCACCGCCCCCGACGGCAAGCTCTACCAGCTGCCCGACCAGCAGTTCGCCAATCTCTACTGGTTCCGCTACGACTGGTTCGAGCGCGAGGACCTCAAGCAGCGCTTCCGGGAGAAGTACGGCTACGACCTGGGCGTGCCGATCAACTGGTCGGCCTACGAGGACATCGCCGATTTCTTCACCAACGACGTCCGCGAGATCGACGGCGTCAGGGTCTATGGCCACATGGACTACGGCAAGAAGGACCCGTCGCTCGGCTGGCGTTTCACGGATGCGTGGCTGTCGATGGCCGGGGCCGGCGACAAGGGTATCCCGAACGGGCTTCCGGTCGACGAATGGGGCATCCGGGTCGAGGATTGCCGCCCCGTCGGGTCCAGCGTCACGCGCGGGGGCGACGCCAACGGCCCCGCTGCCGTCTACGCCCTGACGAAGTATATCGAGTGGCTGAAGAAATATGCGCCGCCCGAGGCGGCCGGCATGACCTTCTCGGAAGCCGGCCCGGTGCCTGGCCAGGGCAACATCGCCCAGCAGATCTTCTGGTATACGGCCATCACCGCCGACCTGACCAAGCCCGGGCTGCCGGTCGTGAACGAGGACGGTACCCCGAAATGGCGGATGGCGCCGTCGCCGCACGGCGTCTATTGGGAAGAGGGCATGAAGCTGGGCTACCAGGACGCCGGCTCCTGGACCCTCATGAAGAGCACGCCGGTCGAGCGGCGCCAGGCCGCCTGGCTCTATGCCCAGTTCTGCGTCTGCAAGTCGACCTCGCTGAAGAAGACGCTTGTCGGGCTGACGCCGATCCGGGAATCCGACATCCGCTCGGCCGCCATGGACGAGGTCGCGCCCAAGCTGGGCGGCCTGGTCGAATTCTACCGCAGCCCCGCCCGGGTCGCCTGGACCCCGACCGGCACCAACGTGCCGGATTACCCGAAGCTCGCCCAGCTCTGGTGGCAGAACGTGGCGGAAGCGGTCACCGGCGAAAAGACGCCCCAGGAAGCCATGGACAGCCTGGCCGAACAGCAGGACGACATCCTGCGGCGGCTCGAGCGCGCGGGCGTGCTGGGGGATTGCGGGCCCAAGCTGAACGAGGAACGGGACGCCCAGTACTGGTTCGACCAGCCGGGCGCGCCGAAGCCGCCCGTGGAGAACGAGAAGGAGCCGGGCCAGACGGTTGCCTACGACACGCTGATCCAAGCGTGGCGCGAGGGAAGGGTGCGCTAGCGCTCGTGGACAAAGGTTGACTGCGGAATCGGGTTTTGATTCAAGGCTTCCATTTGGAGGCAGCCTTGGGCGAACGGATTGGTTTGACGGACGAGGAATGGGCGCTGATCGGTCCGCTTCTTCCTGCTGAACGAGGGCGCGGATGCCGCCCTGCTCAGGACAACCGACGTTATTTCGAAGGCATGATGTGGATGGCGCGCACGGGAGCGCAATGGCGACATCTGCCTGATGAATACGGCAAGTGGAACAGCGTCTTCCGCCGGTATCGACGATGGGTGGAGACCGGCGTGTTCGAAGCGATGCTGGAAACACTGGCAGAGATGGTCGAGCGGGATCGAAGCGCCGACATGATCGATAGCACCGTTGTCCGGGCCCACCATTGTGCGGTCGGTATAAAAAGGGGACTCAGGAGGCCGAGGCGCTTGGCCGATCGCGCGGCGGCTTCACCACCAAGCTCCATGCACGCTGTGATGCGAAAGGCCGCCCGCTCGGCTTCGTCCTGACGCCCGGGCAAACGCACGACATCCAAGGCTTTGCGCCGTTGTTCCGGATGATTTCCGACCGGATCGAGGCCTTCCTCGCCGACAAGGGCTATGACGCCGACGCCATTCGCGAAGAGATCGCCAGCGCCAACATCGAAGCTGTCATCCCGGCAAAGAGCAACAGGCGAGATCCGATCCCACACGACAAAGCCAAATACAAATGGCGGAACCAGATCGAGCGGCTCTTCAACAAGCTCAAGAATTGGCGGCGCATCGCAACTCGCTACGACAAGACCAAGGAATCCTATCTCGGCTTCGTCGCCATCGCCGCAGTCAAACTATGGATACCCTTTGTCCACGAACGCTACGTCAACACCTTCATCCTCGTTTCTCCCGATAGCCGGGCAACTGCGGGCACGCCCCCGTCGAAACCGGGAACGGTCGCCTATCTGCAATATCAGCTGCTGCAGGAAAGCCCTTATG
>JAJUFW010000100.1 GCA_029263555.1 Alphaproteobacteria bacterium | reverse complement strand
GGCCAGCAGCTTGCGGCGCAGGTGAGCGGCCAGCGCCGCTTCCAGCCCGGGACCGGAGTGGAGATCACCGCACAGAAGGAAATCCCGCTCTCGCGGCTCACCATTTTCCTGACCTGGACCGCGGTCGCGGTGCAGTTCCCGGCGCTCCTGCGGACGTTCGCCGCGGCCGACGGCGGCGCGATGCTGATTTCCCTCCTGGCCGGGGCACTCGCCGTTCTGATCTATGCGGGGCGGTGCCTCGATCCCGTCATCGGGCGCCTGGGCAGCCGGGGCAGCGCCCTTCTCGGCGCCGGACTTGCCGCGGTCCCCTTGCTTCTGCCGACGGACGGACAGCCGGCCGCCGCCGTCGTCGTCCTCCGTCTCCTGAGCGCGCTCGGCGCCGCGATCCTGGCACACGCGACGGGGGAAGCCTTCGGACTGGCGTTGATCCGCACCCGGCCGGAAGCACCCCGGACCATCCGCTCGCCCCTGGCCGAAGCGGTCATCTGCGGAGCGGGCCTCGCCGCCCTCCTGGCCGGTCCCGACCAGGCCCGTGCCGCCGACCTCGCGGCGGTGGGCCTGATCGGCGCGGCGGGCATCCTCGCGCTGGTCGTACTGCGGCCGTTTTCCCCCGACCGACCGGCTGCAACCTGGCCGGATTCCACGGAATTGCTGGCCATCCTCCGGGACATCCCGACCGCAACCGCCCTGGCCCTGGTCGTCCTGCCGACCAGGGCCGTCCTGGCCGGATTCGGCGGCGTCATCGTCCCGCTTATGGTTCTTGAAGCCGGATGGCCGCTCGGGACGGTGCCCTATGCCCTGATGATGCTGGCGGTTGGCTTCCTCGTCGGACGTGCCGTCGGGGCCCGGCTCGCCCGGTCGGTCCTCGGCGGTCCGTTCGCCCTTTCCGCGGTCATCGCCCTCACCGGTATCGTCTCGCTTCTGTTCGAAACGGACGCTCCCGCGTCCATCGTCACCGGCCTGGCGTCGCTCGGCCTCATGCTGGGAGCGGCCGAGGCTCTCGTCGAAGACGCCCTGCAGCGACTGTCGGCAGGCGACCGACGCCGCCACGGCGAGCGGCGGATCGGGTTGTGCCTCAGATTCGGCGGCGGGCTCGCATGTTTCGCCGGCATCGCGCTCGCCCTCCTCGCGACAGCAATTTGGCCGGGCAGCGGCCAGATCCTTCTCGGCATCCTGTCGATCGTCGCGGCGACGCTGCTCGCCGCCCTTGCCACCGTTCACCGCTTCCGGCAGCCCACCGATGCACGCCTCCGCTGACATGCCGGTCGGCCCGGCAGGCCGGACCACGAATCTCCGAACGCGCATCACGCTGTTCGTCACCGCAGCCATCCTCCTGCTGATCCTGGGTTTCGCCTATGCGAGCTACGAGCGAGCGAAGCTGGATACCGCCCGCGTCGCCCAGGCGACTCTGTCGAGCCAGGACCAGATCTGGCAGAAGGTCGTCGAAAAGCAGGGCGAGGCCCTGGCCGGCTCGGGCCATGCCCTCGCCCGGACGACGGGGCTTGCCGAAGCGGCTGCCCGGCGCGACCCGGCGGCCGTATCCCGCCTAGTGGCCATGGGCCTCGGCAGCCTCCCGCCCACGCCGCCCGTCGCCCATGTCGAGGTGACGGACGCCTCCGGAACCATCGTGCATTCGACGGTCTCGGGCCTCTCCGGACGGCCGGTCGTCAATGTCGGCGTCCTTGCCCGCGTGCTGGAGCGCGGCAGCGACGAAATCGGGATTGGCAGCCTGGGAGACGGGAATCCGGTCCTGAGGGCCGCGATCCCGATCCTGGACAGGGGCACGATCGTCGGCACCGTTACGCTCCTCTCGCCGATGCAGCCAGTGCTGGAGGAAGTAAAGGAAAGTACCGGCGCCGAGATCTTCCTTCTCGACGGCGGCCGCAAGCTGATCCACGGCACCGACCGCGCGCTCTGGCGGAGCATCCTTGCCGAGCGCACCGCCCCTCTCCCGACGGGCCTCGAAACCGTCCGCCTCGGGGAGCGGGTTCTCTCCGCCGGCACCATCCCGCTCCTGGACGACGCGGGCGGACTTCTCGGCTACCAGGTCGCGGTGCGGGACATCACCGACGCCTATACGCGGGAGAAGTTGACGAACGGCCTCGCGATCACCGGGATCGTGCTGTTCGTGGCCGTCGTGCTGATCATTCTGCACGTCTATCTGCACCGGGCGTTCCGCCTGCTCGAGAACGCCCTTGCGGCGCTGAACGGGCTTTCCGAAGGCGATACGGATGTCGATGTCCTGGGCGCCGGCCGGGGCGACGAGATCGGCCGGATCGCCCGGGCCGTCCGCGTCTTCCGGGACAAGCACATGGATCTTGACCGGCAGCGGCGCCGGCGCGAGCGGATGCAGAAGCGGCAGCAGCGCTTCATCCGCCAGCAGATGGAGCGGCTCGCCGAAACGCTCGACGACGCGGCGCGGGAAGAACTGCTGCACGATCTGGAGCGGATCGAGGCGCAAAGCCGCTCGGGCGCGAAGACGGTAGGTTCCGGCGACGACCTCGGATCGCTGGCGGTAGCGTTCCAGGTGATGGCCCAGCGGGTGTTGACCCAACATCAGAAGCTGGACCGGCTCGTCGCCGAGTTGCAGGAAGCGCTCCGGACGAAGACGGAACTCATCAACCTTCAGCAGCAGCTTGCGATCGCCAACGACATTCAGGCATCGATCCTGCCGCGCTCCCTGCCCCCGCGATCGGATGCCGAAGCCCGGGGCGCGCTCCTGGCCGCACGGGAGTTCGGGGGCGATTTCTACGACTTCTTCCCGCTCGGCAACCATCGGATCGCGGTGATCGCCGGCAATATCGCCGGAAGCGGGCTGGCCAGCGTCTTCCTGACGCTGACCGCGCGCACCCTCTTGAAATCGACGCTGTCCTTCGGCGCGGAACCCGACGATACGATGACGCGGGTGAACGACCTCCTCTGCCTCGACAACCGGGAGGGCGTGGCGATCAGGCTTCTCGCGGGCGTGCTCGACACCGCGGACGCCTCCTTCACCTACAGCACCGCCTCATTCCCCGAGCCGCTGATGCTGAGGCGTCTCGGCGACGTAATGGAGGTCCCTGCGCTCGGCAATCCGGCCGCGGGCCGGCAGCGCGCGACGGTCTTCCAACAGCGCCGCATCGACATCCCGAAGCGCGCCACCCTGTTCTTCCACAGCCCGGGCCTCGTCGCGACTCGGGATGCCGCGGACGAGCCTTTCGGGGACGCCCGGCTCAGGGAGGTTCTCGAGACGTCCGACGCGCTTTCGGTAGACACCGTCGTCAACACGGTGATGTCGGCGCTGACCAGCCACACCGGCGGCGTGGCGCAGCAGCGGGACGCCTGCTGCGTCGCCCTGCGCTTTCTTGGGCCGCCCGAGGCCGCATCGTCCGAAACGGGCGCACTCTGAAGCCGAACCAGGCAGGACTGTAAATAAGAAGGTTAGCTATGAGACGATTGCTCGCGCTACTGTCCCTCTCCCTTGCGGGGATATTGACACTCGTCCTTCCGACGCCGTCGAAGGCCGATCCGATCGAGGTCACAGTCGGGACCTACATCAACCAGATCACCAACCTCAATCTGCGCGAGAACTCGGTCACGGTCGACTTCTACATCTGGTTCCGCTGGAAGGGCTCAGGCATCGAACCGACCGAGACCTTCGAGGTCGTGAACGGCCGCATCGAGGAACGGGAGGTCATCGACCGCAAATCCGTCGACGGCGTCGAATATGCCGCGGCCCGCGTCCTGGCCAACCTGATCAATCACTGGGACGTCCGGCGCTTTCCGCTCGACCGTCAGGTGATCACCCTGGCGATCGAGGATGCCCAGTGGGACGCCCGCGACGTCGTCTATGTCCCCGACGTGGAGAACACGGCCTACAGCCCGAACATCATGATTCCGGGCTATGAACTGGGCGCCACTGCCGCATCGACGACGCTCAACCGCTACCAGACCAACTACGGCGACCCGACCCTGCCCTCCGGCAACCAGTCGGAATATGCCCGCTATCTCCAGACCCTGGAGATCGACCGGCCGGACGCCTCTTATGCGATGAAGCTGTTCTCCACCATCTTCATCTCGGCGATGGTGGCCTTCCTCGCCTTCCTCGTGAAACCGATCGATCTCGATCCCCGCTTCGGTCTGGGCGTCGGCGCCCTGTTCGCGGTGGTGGCCAGCACCTTCATCATCGCTTCGCAGCTTCCCGAAAGCGATCAGGTGACCTTGGCGGACAAGGTCAATATCTGGGCGATGGTGGCGATCTTCCTCAGCATCATCCAGAGCGCGGTTTCGCTGAAGATCTATGAGTCCAACGCGCAGTCCTCGCTGCGCCTGGACACCATCTGTCTGGTGGCCTTCCCGGTCGTCTATCTGGCGGTCAACGCCTATTTGATGTTCGGTTGACCCCTTCCGCCCGGCGGCCTCAGGCCGCCGGGCGCCGGTCGCTGCCCGATTCCCTTTCTACGACCGGCTGCAGTTCGCCTTCCGCCGCGCGAATCGCCCGATAATCCGCTTCCAGGACTTCCGGGTCCGGATGCGCCATGTAGATCTTGGCAAGGACGCTCGTCAGATCCTGCGTCGGCCGCAGAACGTCGCCGACCCTGGGCAGGAACTGGTATCCCCGAACGCTCTCCAGCCGGTCGAGAAGCCCGCAGTCCGCCATGGCCGATACGCGCCCGGATACAGTCGTCGCCAGATAGAGGCACATCGCATGCTGGAGGAAGGGATAGTCCTTCCCGCAGCGCTGCTCGATCTCCTTCCCGCCGTCGAAGGCGTCGACCAGCAGATCGACCTGGTCGTGTCCCGTTCCGGCGGCCATCGCCGTCGTCGAGCCGAGAGGCCCCATTGCGCGCGCAGCCACCTCGACCAGCGCCGGTCCGCGGCTCGTCATGCGGATTTCGGCATGGGACGCCCCGTTCCGGATGCCGAGCGCGTCGAGCGCCTTGAGGATGTACGAAACGAGGTCGCGCTGCAGTTCCCCGTCGGCCGGAAGCAGCCGGTAATAGTCATAGACGAATGGCGAGCCGTTCAGGGTCCGCTTCTTCGAGTGGAGCACGTCGCACACGTAATGTCGGCCGTCGCGGCTGACCGTGTTGACGACATATTCCTCTCCGTCGAGATAGGTCTGCAGCAGGGCCATCTCGTTCCGCCGTCCGCA
The DNA here is from genome assembly GCA_029263555.1 of Alphaproteobacteria bacterium. GTDB lineage: Bacteria > Pseudomonadota > Alphaproteobacteria > DSM-16000 > Inquilinaceae > JAJUFW01. The sequence goes on along the minus strand of JAJUFW010000100.1, from coordinate 3,223 downwards.
GAAGTTCACGCTCGAGAGGATCTGCCCGACGGCCCGGGTCAACGCCTCGGCATCACTGCAGACGGACACATTGTCGGTCGAGGCGCTGTCCAGGGGCTTGGCGACGACCGGCCAGCCGGTCTCCTCGGCCCAGGCGACAGCCTGCGCCGCGCTTGCGACCGTCGTCTGCCGCGCCGTGTACAGCCCGGCGGCGGCGATCCTCTCGATCATCAGGTACTTGTTCCGGCGGGCAGCGCTCAATTCGAAGACATTGCCCCGGGTGCCGAGCGCGTGGCTGAGAAGATCAGCAAGCTCGACAGCCGATTCGTTTCCCGGCAGGACGAAGGCCGGCGCCAGCCGCCGCAGCCGGTCGGTCAGCGACTGGAGATCGCCGTCGAACAGCAGATGTTCGTCGAAGTCCGCCGCCCGATAGGTCCGCAGTAGCGACTTGGCGAGGTCGCTGCTGCTTTGGACGCAGACAGTCCGATATCCTCGACGCCGCAACGCCGGCGCGATCAGCACGCCCGTCGAGTACGGATCGACAATGGCGGCTACTGGTGACATGGCTGGGTCTCCGGGACTTGGGGCTGCATCTTCCGGCGGAAATCGGAGAATTCACGCGGCCGACGAGCCGCGGACCGCGGCGTTGCGCATGGGCAGGGAATAGACGACAGAGATCTCGCCGTCCGGCGAGCGGGTCGTCCCATGCCCCAGGTACCCGGCGGCAAGAGCCTCGCGCTGTGGCTCGACCGCGGCGACGGGAAGAATGACCGTCTCCTCCCCGAACCGGGGCGGCTCATCGGCCAGGGATCGGTGCAGAAGATACCGAAGACGGCTTCCGTGCATGACAAGGATCTGCCGGATCAGGAACCCGCAGGCGAGCATGTTGCCGAGGCTGACCGGGTTGCTGAACGCGATCCTGGTCAGCAGGTGCGTGCGCCCCATGCCGGCGGCCAGCAACGTCCGGTAGGCGACGAGGTCCTTCTGCAGGCCGTTGCCCCGGAAGGCGGGATCGACCATGGAACTGGCCATGTGGGCGACCTTCGCGGCCGGCACCGATCCGGCCGGAAGGTCGTCCGCGAAATTGGGCATCCCCTGCTGCGGGACGCCGAGCACGGCACAGCCGATCAGCCTGCCTTCCGCCACGACGCCCAGGGTCACGCCGCGTTCGCCGAGGTGCCAGTCCACGAATTCCGGAGCCTCCGGCACATAGGCATCGATGTCGGGGAGACCGGCAAAGATGCGTTCGCGGAACGCCACCAGCTCGTCCCGGTCGTGGCCGTCCAGGAAGCGGACGGCGTAAGGGATCTCCGCGGGCCGGTCGCCACGGCGGGCCAGAACGCCCGTATGGATCGGTTGCCGCGACGAGATGCTGAACGTCATGCCGCCACGCCTCAATCGCGGATGACTTCGGCGATGTTCAACAGCCGCATCGGCGGGTAGAGATTGAGCCGACGAGCGACCTCGATGCGGACGATCAGCGAAAAGCGGTCGAGCGTCTGGACCGGCACCGTCGACGGCGACCGTCCGTTGAGAAGGATTTCACTGGCCTTGAAGGCGGCGAAGCGGCCGACATTGGTCGCCCGGCTGACCAGCCCCATGAGCAGCGGCGCGCTGCGGATCGGCAGTTCCGTCGCGCAGAAGGTCGGAAGCTGGTGCTCGAGCGCGGCGTCGGCGACCAGCTTGTTGTTGCGCGAGGCGACCAGGGTGTCGGGCCCGATATAGATCAGTTCCGCCCCGTCCCGCTTCGCCGTGGCGATCAGGTCGGGGATTGCCTCGGGCGAAGGCGTCCCGTCCGCCCCGGGCGGCAGCGGCATCTCCATCAGCGTAAGCCCCAGGGCGGAGCAAGCCGCCCTGAGATTGCCGACGGTGACGACCATGTTGTTCTCGCCCGGATTGTAGACGACGGCGATCCGCTGGATCGGCCGGTAGGCCAGGATCGTATTGAGCTGGACGCCCGCCGGGGCGATGTGGCTGGTGCCCGTCACGTTCCGGCCGGGCCGGTCGAGCGAGGGCACGACGCGCGAGCCCATCGGGTCCGTCACCGATGAGAAGACGACGGGAATGTCGGTGATGAAGCGTGACGGATCCGGATCGTCATACTGCCCGACCGCGGCCAGCGTCGCCGGCGTGAAGACGGTCATGACCAAGTCCGGACGATCGGCATTGATCGCCGGAATCCGCTCCGTGACCATCTCGGGCTGCGGCACCTCGACGATGTCGAACTCCGCCGGAATCTGCCGGGTCTGGAAGAATTCCTGGAATCCGATGACGTCGCCGATATCCGCCCGCGGCGTCAGGATCACGATCCGGAACGGCCGGTCCGGCACGGTGTCGGCGAATGCTTTCCCGGCGGCCCCCAGGAGCGGCCCGGCCGAGGCCGCGGCCAACCCTGCATGCAACACCTGGCGTCGGGTGAACCTGAACATTACCGACCGACCTCCTGCACCTCGATCGTTCCCCGCGGCCGGAACACGACCATCGTGACGAACAGCAAGATCACGCATCCCGCCAGAACGGCGGCGATGCCCTGAATTGCGCCGGCATAGCCGTACATCGCCAGGAACCAACCGGCGACAAAGGGCGCGAGGACCGAACCGCAGCGCTCGATCAGGCGGAAGATGCCGATGACCGTGGTTTCGCCCAGGCGCTTGCGCTCCTCGGAGCAGACTTCCGAGAGGAGGGCAATCTGGGGCGACCCGACCAGCGCATGCGCGACCCCCAGTACGACCGTACCCAGGATCACCGGCCACAGGGCGAAGTTCATGGAAAGCAGCACGGCCGATCCGACCGCAAGCACGCCTCCCGCACCGAGGAAGATCTGGCGCTTGCCGATCCGATCCGACAGCCGCGCTGCGACCGGAGAGACGACGATCATGAGCAGCCAGTAGAGCAGCATGATCCGTCCCACCATCGCCTGTCCGATGCCGATCTGGTTCAGATAAAGCGGCAGCAGGAAGAACATGAGCGCCGTCAGCCCGAACTTGGTCGGCAGCGCGCTGAAGACCGCAACGCCGATGAAACGGGGATTGCGCATGAAGACGCCGATGTCGCCGAGCCGCAGTCCGCGCGAGGTTCCGGCCGCCGGCCGCTCGCGCCGCTCGGTGACCAGGCGATAGATCAGGGCGCCGGCGATGAGGGCGAGGACGGCGGAAATCAGGAAGGTGATGCGGAATCCGACACGGTCGGCCAGGATGCCGCCGATGGCCGGCCCGCAGACCCCGGCGGCCAGGATGCCGCCGGC
>JAJUFW010000216.1 GCA_029263555.1 Alphaproteobacteria bacterium | reverse complement strand
GTCCAGTCCGTGGCCGACAGCCTGACCAGAGCCGAGCAGCGGCTGGTGCGGGAGATCATCGCCAAGCCGCGGGACGTGGCCCTGGGGACGGCGTCCAGCCTGGCAAAGCGGATCGGCGTGCACGAAGCCACGGCGTCGCGGCTGGCGAAGAAGTTGGGCTTCGAAAGCTATGCCGGCTTTCGGGACGCAATCCGCGAAGAATTCATCGTCAGGACCGACCCGGCGCTGCGGATACGAAACACTCTGGAGGCGGCGCAAGGGGGCGATCTTCTCTCCGAGCTCATCGCGCGGGAGATCGAGGCGCTGAGCGCCCTGCCCCGTTATGTGGATGCGGCACGGATCAGCCAGGCGGCGCAGGCCCTGATCGATGCACGTCACGTCTTCATCTTTGCGCGCGGCAACGCCGTGACCCTTTCGGTCATGATGCAGAAGCGTCTGCAGCGCATGGGCCGGGGCGCGGAGATCCTGGCCGGTGACAGCCGCGATCTTGCGGAACAGGCGCTTCGGATGGGGGCCGAGGACGTGCTGGTCGCCTTCGCGTTCCGGCGCCAGCCGCGCCTTTACGGGGCGCTGGTCGACCGGGCGCGCGCCGTCGGGGCCCACTCGATCGCGATTTCGGGTTCGCTCGGCCCCGCTCTGACGCCGGCACCGGACATGCTGCTGTCGGCTCCGCGGTCGGGTTCGAACGACAGCTTCCAGACATTGACCGTGCCCATGGCCATCACCAACGCCCTGATCCTCACCATGGCGCAGATGGATCAGGCGAATGCCCTAGCCCGCCTCGAAACACTAGGCGAGTTGATCAGCGAGTTCGAGTCCCGCTAGGGCAGATCGGCGGAAGGAGGCCGCCGGACTTTTGCGCGCCCAACAAATGCAAGAACACTTGCGAATTATTGATTCATTGCAACAACATCTGCAAATAAGGGCTCCAGCGTGGCTGGCCTACCCGAATGGGAGAACGTCGACATGACCCTGAAGCGCCTTCTGGCAACGACAGCTCTGACCGGCATCTTCGCAATGCCTGCCCTTGCCCAGGATTTCGAGTCCATGACGGTGGAAGAGCTTCTGCCGCTCGCCCGCGAGGAGGGAACGGTCACGGTCTACTCCTTCACCAGCCGTATCGCGGCGGTGGAGGCGGCCTTCGAGGCCGCCTATCCAGGCATCGACCTCATCGGATATGACGCAAGCTCAACCGAGCAGATCGCCCGCCTGAAGGCCGAAGCCGAGGCGGGGATCGCTGCGGCGGACGTCATCTACATCTCCGACGCGCCGGTCGTCCTCACCGAACTGCTCGACGCCGGGCTGATCGAGCGCTACGTGCCCCCGCGGGTCGCGGACCGGCTGCCCGAGGAGTTCAAGAACCCGCTTCTCTCCCAACGCCTGTCCACGAAGGTCCTGATGTACAACGAGGAAGCCCATCCGGACGGGGCCCCCGTCGACAATCTGTGGGATCTGACGCGGGAGGAATGGAACGGCCGGGTGATCATGGTCGATCCGCTCCAGCGCGGCGACTATCTCGACCTGATGGTCGAGTTCGTGCTGCGGGCGGACGAAATGGCCGCAGCCTACGAGGCGGAGTTCGGCACCCCGATCGAACTGGATTCCGGCATCGAGAATGCGGGAATGCAGTTCATCGCCGATCTGTTTGCCAATGACCTCGTGCTCGTGTCGTCGACCGACGACGTCAACGCCGCGATCGGCGCGGTCGGCCAGGCGAACCCGCCGATCGGCTTCACCTCCTATTCCGACCGGCGCGACAACGAGGAGGAAGGCTGGGCACTGCAGGTGGCCAATGATGTCGCGCCCTCGAACGGCATCATCTTCCCCGCACTGCTGGCGCTTTCCGCCAACACCAAACATCCGGCAGCCGCGCGCCTCGCCATCGACTTCCTGATGGGCGACGACAGCGAGACGGGCGGCGACGGCTTCGCCCCGTTCTACGTGCCGGGCGACTATGCCACCCGCACGGACATCGCAAGCCATCCCGATGCGGTGCCGCTGGAAGAGTTCATCGCCTGGCGGATCGATCCGGCCGCAACGGCAAGGATCCGTCGGCAGGTCGCCGACATGATCCTCACCCTGCAGTAAATCCGACCTGTCCCTTCCCCGGCGGCCCTGCCGCCGGGGAACACCGACGAGACCCCTCATCATGGCCGGCACCCCTTCCCTTGCCAGCAGCTCCCGGTTCGCATCGTCCCCGGGGCTGGCGCTCAAGATCGGCGTCCTTGCCGTCATCGGCCTCCTGATCGCCGGGCCGCTGCTGCGCATCCTCTTCGAAACGCTGATGCCCGACGCGATCGCCGCCTGGAGCGACGTCGTCGCCAGCCCGCTGTCGCGCAATCTTCTGTGGGTGCCGCTTCGCAACACCTTGATCCTAGGCTTCGGCGTGGCGGCCGGATGCGTGCTGATCGGCGGCTTTCTCGCCTGGCTCGTGGTGATGACCGACGTGCCCTTCCGACGCACGATCGGGCTTCTGGCCACCCTCCCCTTCATGATCCCGAGCTTCGCCACCGCTCTGGCCTGGGGATCCCTGTTCCGCAACGGCCGCGTGGGCGGGCAGACCGGCTTCCTGGAAGGGCTCGGGCTTTCGATCCCGGACTGGCTGAGCTGGGGCATGGTTCCGACGCTCATCGTCCTCATCGCCCACTACTACTCGCTGGCCTTCACGGTCATCGCGGCGGCGCTCGCCACCGTCAATTCCGACATCGTGGAGGCCGCGCAGATGTCGGGGGCGAGGCGTGGCCGGATCTTCCTCGGCATCATCCTGCCGGTCTCCATGCCAGCGATCGTCTCGGCGGCTTCGCTCACCTTCGCCGGCGCCGTCTCCAATTTCGCCGCGCCCGCGCTGCTTGGCCTGCCCGTCCGCATGCAGACCATGGCGACTAGGCTTTTCGGCATGATCGAGATCGGCCAGACCGCGAGAGGCTATGTGATCGCGATCCTTCTGATCGCCGTCTCCGCTTTCTTCCTGTGGTTCGGCAACAAGGTGATTTCCGGCCGGCGCTCCTTCGCCACGATCACGGGCAAGGGCGGCCGCACCAAGCGGTTCGAGCTGGGCGGCGCCAGATATCCGCTGTTCGCCGCCGCTGCGCTGATCTGCCTCGTCACGACCGTCGTGCCGATCGTCATCCTGATCGCCTCGTCGCTCGCGCCGAGCTCGTCGGCCCTGTTCTCGGACTGGACGCTCCATTACTGGACCGGAGCTTCCACCCCTTCGATCGCGCAAGGCCAGGCGGGCGTGTTCTACAACCCGTTCATCGTTTCGGCGACCACGACCACGGTCGCGCTGGGCCTCACGGTCGCGGTCGCCGGCTCGATCCTGGGGCTGATGGTCGCCTTCACGCTCGCAACCCACCGCACGGGCATGCTGTCGGCCGCGATCAACCAGATTTCCTTCCTGCCCCTCCTCGTTCCGGGCATCGCCTTCGGCGCAGCCTATATCGCGCTGTTCGGCGCGCCGATCGGGCCCTTCCCGGCGCTTTACGGCAGCTTCACCCTCCTGGTGATCGCGGGCACTGCCTATCTCGTGCCGTTCTCGGTGCAGACGGGGCGGGCAGTGATACAGCAGGTCTCGGGCGATCTCGACGAAAGCGCCCGGTTGACCGGCGCCGGCTTCCTCCGCCGCATGGGCGCAATCACGGTGCCGCTGGCAAGCCGCGGGCTGGCGGCGGGTGCGTTGATCATCTTCGTCAAGATCATGCGCGATCTCTCGCTGGTCGTCCTGCTTTTCACGCCGACGACCCCGGTGCTGTCGGTGCTGGCCTATCGCTACGCCTCGGAAGGCTTCACCCAGTTCGCCAACGCGATCACCGTCGTCATCCTCGTCGTTTCCATCGCCGCGACGCTGCTGGCCAACCGGCTGCAGGCCAAATCGCAGCCCTGGCTCAAGAACTAGGCGCAAACGCCATGATCACGATTTCCAATCTCTCAAAGTCCTTCGCCGGCTTCGACGCGGTCAGGTCGGTCAGCCTCGAGGTTCCCGAAGGCGCCTTCCTCGTGCTGGTCGGCCCCTCGGGCTGCGGGAAGTCGACCATGCTGCGCATGCTTGCGGGCCTCGAGAAGCCCACCGCCGGCACGATCGCCTTCGGGGGCAAGACCGTTTCCGACGGGGATCGCGGCTGGATGATCGAACCTGCCCGGCGCGACGCGGGGCTCGTGTTCCAGTCCTACGCGCTCTGGCCGCACATGACGGTGGCGGGCAATGTCGAATGGCCGCTCGAGGTGGCGCGCATGCCCCCGGCCGAACGCAAGGCGCGGGTCGCGGAGGTCCTGAGGCTGCTGGGCATAGAGCAACTGGCCGGCCGCTATCCCAACGAGATCTCCGGCGGCCAGCAGCAGCGCGTCGCCATCGCCCGGATGATCGCGCCGAAGCCCCGCATCCTCCTGTTCGACGAACCGCTCTCGAACCTCGACGCCAAGCTCCGCGTCGAAATGCGGACCGAGCTTCTGCGCATCCACCGCGCGACGGGTGCGACCTCGATCTATGTCACCCACGACCAGGTGGAGGCAATGACCATGGCAACACATGTCGCGGTGTTGAGGAATGGGGGGGTCGAGCAGTTCGGCACGCCCGAGGAACTGCTCGCGACGCCCAGGACGGCTTTCGTCGCGACTTTCGTCGGCACGCCCCCCGCCAATCTGATCCCCGTCGGACCCGCCGATGGCGGCGTCGCCTTCGCCGGGCAGCCTCTTGCCGCCGATTTCGCGCTCGCCGGACCGGCGCAGGCCATGTACCGGCCGGAATCGCTGGCGGTGGCCGCGGAGCCGGGCCCGCGCAGCCTGGCGCTCGATTTCGCCGAAGCGACGCCCGTCGCCGGCCGCATCATGGTCACCGGAATCAAGGGGGCGCTGCGCCTCACGGCCGTCGTCGACAGGGCACCGAAATTCGCGCCCGGCGACACGGTTCACTTCGTCATTCCCGCCAAGCCAGACGCCCTCTTCACCCCGGAAGGGGAGATCATGGCATGAAGCGGCTGATGATCGTGAGGCACGGGGAATCGGAATGGAATGCCGGCCGTCTGCTGCAGGGACAGGCCGACATCGACCTGTCGGCCAGGGGCCGGGACCAGGCTCGGGCGCTGAGGCCCATAATCGAGGGCCTGGCCCCGGACCGGACCGTATGCTCCGATCTCAGGCGCGTGCACGATACGGCGCACCTTCTCGGCATCGCGAAGCCTGAGTGCCGGGCCGAGCTCCGGGAAATCGACGTCGGGGACTGGACCGGCCGGTCCATCGACGAGATCCGAACCCGGGACCCGGATGCCTATCGCGGATGGCGCGCCGGCACCCACACGCCGCCGGGCGGAGAGATCTGGAGCGACTTCGTCGCCCGTACGACACGATGCGTCAGGACCGCGCTTGCGGAAAGCGAGCGGCTGCTGGTCGTCTGCCATGGAGGGGTGATCCGGGCGCTTCTCGAAAGCCTGATCGGCCTGCCGCCACGGCGGATCATCCCGGTCGGCCCGGCCAGCCTCACCATCCTCGCCGAATGTCCGGCCGAAGCGGGGAGCATGCGGCTCGAGCTCTTCAACTATTCGCCCATCGGTCCCGTGCTCGACGCGCCGGACTAGGGCGCGGCCTCCGCTGCCGGTTCGATCGGGAATATCTCGAACCGGCTCTCGACATCGCCGAAAGCGGCCAACGGGCGTCCCTGCCGGCGCCCGCCG
>JAJUFW010000200.1 GCA_029263555.1 Alphaproteobacteria bacterium | reverse complement strand
CGAGATCGCGGTCATCGACCCGGACCCGCAGAACCGCGCGGCCATCCTGTCGGCCTTTCCTGCGGTGCGGCCGTTTCACGATCTGGAAACCGCGCTTCCGCATGTGGACGCGGTCGTGATCGCAACGCCGCCCAGCACGCATTTCCAGTTGGCCTCCGCCGCCCTGCGAAGCGGCAAGCACGTTCTCGTTGAGAAACCGCTGACGACTTCCGTGGCCGAGGCACAGGTCCTGGTCGCCGAAGCGCGGCAGGTGGACAAGGTCCTGATGGTGGGACACACGTTCCTCTTCGTTCCCGCCGTGCGCGAGCTGAAGCGGCGCGTGAGCGACGGCGAACTGGGGGATATCCACTACATCCATTCGGTCAGGCTGAACCTCGGTCTTTACCGGCCGGACGTCAGCGTCATATGGGACCTGGCCCCGCACGACATCACGATCATGAACTACCTGCTGGGCTCCGTGCCGACCGCCGTCTGCGCCTGGGGCGCGTCGCTCGCCTGCGAGCATGTCGAGGATGTCGCCTATATCAGGCTGGACTACGGCGAGCTCGGCATTTCCGGCTACAGCCATCTGTCCTGGCTGGACCCGCAGAAGGAGCGGGTCACGACCGTCGTCGGTACGCGCAAGATGGCCGTCTATGACGACATGGCCGACGAATGCCTGCGCATCTACGACTGCGGCGTGAAGAGTTCCACAACTGACGTGCCGTCGCACGAGCGGCCGCTCAGCTACCGGTACGGGGATATCATTTCCCCGCACATACGCCCGGGCGAGCCTCTGCAGATGGAGGACCAGCATTTCCTGGACTGCATCCACAAGGGGGCGGTTCCTGACGCGTCCGGTGCGGACGGGCTGACCGTCATCGCGATCCTGGAGGCGATCGACCGGTCGCTAAAGGAAAAGCGTGCCGTCGAGGTCGAATATACCGGTCTGCAACCCGTCGCAGACCACCCGGAGAACCGCATGACCGTGGGGCAGCGCCAATGAACGTGTGCTTTCTGGACCTCAGGTCCATGCATGAAGAAATCGCAGACGAAATCCAGGAGGTCTGGTCGCGGATCTGCGCGCAGTGCTCCTTCGTCGGGGCGGAATATGTGGGCCAGTTCGAACAGCAATGGGCGGACTATTGCGGTACTGCCTATTGCGTCGGGGTCGCCGATGGCACGGTCGGCCTGGAGTTGAGCCTTCGCGCCCTGGGCATCCGCCCGGGCGACGAAGTGATCGTCCCGGGCAACACCTTCATCGCGACCGCGGAGGCGGTGGTCAAGGCGGGGGGCGTTCCGGTCTTCATCGATGTCGACCCGGCGACCCATCTGATCACCGCCGACGGCGTCGCGGCGGCGATCACGCCCAGAACGGCGGCCGTCGTCGTCGTGCATCTCTACGGGCAGCCGGCGGACATGGATGCGATCCGGGCGGTCGCGATCAAGGCCGGCATCGCCGTCGTCGAGGACGCGGCCCAGGCCCATGGCGCGACCTGGCAGGGGAAGCGCGTGGGCGGCTTGTCCGACATCGCCAGCTTCAGCTTCTATCCTGGCAAGAATCTCGGGGCCTTCGGCGATGCGGGGGCGGTCGTCACCAACGATCCCGCCCTGGCCGAGCGCGTGCGGCTCATGAGCAATCACGGGCGGCCCCCCAATTCTCCCCATTTGCATGAACTGGTGGGCGGGACCCATCGGCTGGACGCCCTCCAGGCCGCCATCCTGACGGTCAAGCTGAAACGGCTCGACGCCTGGAATGCGGCCCGGGAGCGCGCGGCCCGTCTATATGCCCAAGCCCTGGCAGGACTGCCGGTAGAACTGGTGCAAGTGGCCGATGAGGCGACAAGCAGCCACCATCTCACCGTGATCCGGACCAGTCATCGGGACGAGCTGCGCCGGCTGCTCGCGGCGGAGAACGTCGCCACCGGCATTCACTACCCGATCCCCTGCCATCTTCAGAAGGCGTTCCGCGGCCTGAACACCCCGCCGCTGCCGATGGTGGAGCGGCTTGCGGGCCGGATCCTGTCGCTTCCGATGTTCCCGCACATCAGCGAGGCCCAGATCCGGCATGTGGCCGACGCGATCGCCCGTGCCTTCGACCGGCTGGGGCGATCGGGTGTGGGCGTCGCGGTGGAGCCACATGATCCTTCACCGGCTGCCGCGCGTTAATGCCCCGGAACGCGGTGCCTTCGTATTCGTCTTGCGCCTTGCCGGGAGTGTCGTCCCGGATCTCATGCGATCGAGAGAGGTAAGGATGAGACCTCCAGCAGCCGCAAGCCAAGGAGCGAAGCGATTCCTGCGCGGACACGGCCGGGCGGGGAACGACCGGCAGGCGCGCTTCTTCCCGGTCGGCAAGCGCATCCTCGACATCGTCCTGGCCAGCCTTCTCCTCGTGGTCACCTCGCCGCTGCTGATCGTAGCGGCGATCCTCATAAAGCTGACCAGCCCGGGTCCGGTGCTGTTCCGGCAGACCCGCATCGGTCTGCACGAACGCCCCTTCACGATGCTGAAGCTGCGGACCATGCGGGTCGGCTGCGATGATTCCACCCATCGGGAGTTCAACACCCGGGAGCTCATGGGCGAACTGCCGGACGACCTCGACGGGGTCTTCAAGCCCGAGGACGACCCCCGCATAACCCCGGTCGGCCGCTTTCTCCGGCGCTACAGCATCGATGAGCTGCCGCAGCTCTTCAACGTGCTCAGGAACGAGATGTCCCTGGTCGGGCCCCGGCCGTCCCTGCCGTGGGAGGTGAGCCTCTTTACGCCCGAGCAGCGGCGCAGGCACGACTGCATGCCCGGAATGACGGGCCTGTGGCAGGTCAGCGGGCGCAACCGGCTGACCATGCCGGAGATGCTGGCTCTCGATCTCGAATATGTGAGGTCCCGGTCCCTCCGGCTCGACCTATGGATCATCTTCCGTACGCCGTTCGTCGTAATCTTCGGAAACGACACGCGCTAGGAAATCAGTCCCTATGACCACCCTGTTTGTGGCGAGCACGGGCGGGCACCTGGCTCAGCTGGTCAGTCTGGCTGAACGCATGGTCGGGCTGGATCGCGACCGGCTTTGGGTCAGCTACGACTGCGAGCAGACGCGAACGCTCCTGGTGAACGAAAGAAAGATCTTCGTCCCCTTCATCATGGAGCGGAATCCGTCGGGCGTGCTGCGGGCGTTCGGACATGCCCGCGAGATCCTGCGGGATGCCCGCGGCATCGATGCCGTGGTCAGCACCGGTTCGTCGATCGCGCTTGCCTTCCTGCCCTATGCCGCCTGCAAGGGTATCGAGACCCATTACATCGAAAGTGCCGCTCGGGTCGGAAGGCCGTCGATGACAGGCCGGGTACTTCAGCGGGTTCCGGGCGTGAAGCTCTATCGCCAATACCCGCATGTCGCGGTCGGTCCGTGGCGATACGGCGGATCCGTATTCGACGGATTCACCGCCGCCCCGGCGCCGGCACGACCGGTACGCCGGGTGGTGGTGACGGTCGGAACGGACAGGGGCTTCCGCCGCCTCATCGACGGTGTGGCGGCGTTGCTGCCTCCGGAAATCGAGGTGCTCTGGCAGACCGGTCATACGCCGCTGGAAGGGCTGGATCTGCCGGCCCGGCCTTTCGTGCCCGCCTCCGAACTGGAGCAGGCGATGCGGGATGCCGACGTCGTGATCGCCCATGCCGGCTGCGGCTCCGCCCTGACCGCCTTGTCGGCCGGCAAGCGGCCGTTGCTGGTCCCGCGCGATCCGGCTTACGGCGAGGTGGTCGATACCCATCAGCTCGAGATCGCGCATTGGCTCAAGGACAGGAATCTCGCCAGTGTGTGCGAACCGGAACGGCTGAGCCTTGAGGTCATGGAGGCGGCGACGGCCTGGACCGTGGAACGGGTCGCCGAGCCGCCTCCCTTCGAACTGTCGAGGACGCAATGAGCGCTCAAGTGGTGGATGTCCGCAACGGGGACTTCTGGACCGGCATGGCGGAGCACCGGCTGGGCAGCCTGTTTTCCTCCCCGCCATGGGTCGAGGCGCTGGCGCGGACCTATGGCTTCACGATCTCGGCCTCGGTCTCGGGCCGCCACAATGCGGTCGAGAACGCGATCCTGTTCAGCCATGTCTCCGACCTGCGAGGCGACCGCGTCGTCTGCCTGCCATTCTCGGATTACTGCGACCCGTTGGTCGAGGGAGGCGAGGCCTGGGACGAACTTGTCGAACCGATCCTGGCCCTCGGGCTGCCGGTCACCCTGCGCTGCCTGCGGCACGAGCATGCGTTGCGGGATCACCGTTTCGCCATGGTCGGGGAAGCGCTCTGGCACGGCGTCGACCTGACGCGCGACGAGGAGGCGCTGTGGACGGGGCTGTCGGGATCGGCCCGCCAGAATGTCCGCAAGGCGCAGCGGAACGGCGTCGTGGTGCGCGAGGAACGCAGCCTGGACGCAGTGCACGCGTTTCACCGGATGCACCGGCATCTCCGGAAGTCGAAATACCGCCTCCTGGCCCAGCCGGTCGCGTTCTTCGAGAACCTCTACGAACAGTTCGCGCCGGACGACCGGCTGACGGTGCTGCTGGCGGAAGTGGACGGCACGCCCATCGCGGGCATCTTCTTCCTCGAGTGGCAGGGCACCCTTTACTACAAGTTCAACGCCTCGACTGACCAGACGCTGTGTCCCAACGACCTGCTGGCCTGGGAAGGCATTCGGATGGGACGGCGGCGCGGCCTCTCCAGGCTGGACTTCGGCCTATCGGACATCCGCCAGCCCGGCCTTGTCCGCTACAAGCGGAAATACGCGACCGAGGAGCGAACAATCACGATGCTCCGCTGGCAGCCGCCAGGTCATTCGGACCCGAGAGGCGAGTTGGCTTCCCGGACCCTGTCGCGGCTCACGCATCTGCTCACGGCGCCCGAGGTGCCGGACGAAATCGCGGGCGAGGCCGGGGCCGAACTCTACCGTTTCTTCTGCTGACGGCGGTACCGATGGGATACGGCAGGAACGCTACCGACCCGACCGGCGCGGAGGAGGCGGCCGCGACGTCGGCTGAGGGGACGGGCGCCGCCGGGCCGAAGGGGCTTCTCGCCGACTCCCGGACAGTGGCGGTCTGGACCTTGGTCAGCCGTCTTACGGGGTTCGGGCGCGTCGCCACCATGGGCGCGGTGCTCGGCCCGACCTATTTCGGCAACATCTTCCAGACGACCGCCGTCTTCCCGATGATGCTGTTCGCCCTGCTGGGCGGCTCGCTCATCGGCGCGGTCCTCGTTCCGCCCCTGGTCCGGTGGGGCGACGGCGGAAACGACGCGATGTTCCGCCGGCTCGCGAACGGCTTTCTGGGAGCCATCTTGCCGATCCTGCTGGTTGTGGGCGCGGGCGTGGTCCTGCTCACGCCCTACCTTCTGACGCTGCTGACGGCGGCGGTCGACGATCCCGCCATCCGCGAGCAGCAGCATCATGTCGGCCGCCTGCTCATGCTGATGCTGATGCCGCAGCTTCTTCTCTACGGGGTCGCCTATGTCGGCATTGCGGTACAGCATGCCCGCGGGCGGTTTGCGCTGCCGGCGGCGGCCCAGGTCTTGGAGAATATCGGCAGCATCGCGGTTCTCGGGCTGTCGGCGCTGATCTTCGGGGCCGGTGCGGATCTGGGCGACGTGCCGATCGGGCAGGTCGTGCTGCTGGGCGTGGGCACGACCTGCGCCGTGGGCCTGCACGCCGCCACCCAATGGTGGGGCGCGTTCCGGGCGGGCGTCGCGCTCCTGCCCAGCGCCGGCTGGAGGCACAAGGAAGTCAGGCGTCTTCTGGTCACGGCATTCACTTCCAGCGGATACACGGCGCTCTACAATTTCGTGCTCTTTGCGATTCTGATCGTGGCCGGAAGCCTGCCGGGCGGGGTGATCGCTTTTCAGATCGGCCAGAACTTTGCGTTCGTCGCCGTTGCGCTCGGCGCGGTTCCGCTTTCGGCCGCCCAGCTTCCACGACTCTCCCGATGCTTCAACGAGGACGACGCGGCGGGCTTCCGGTCGACCTTCCAGGAAGGCTTTGCCTTCAGTCGGTTCCTGACGATTCCGGCGGGTTTCGTGCTGGTGGCACTGTCCGGAGTCCTTGCCCGGGCGGTCGCGTTCGGCGAGATG
>JAJUFW010000530.1 GCA_029263555.1 Alphaproteobacteria bacterium | reverse complement strand
GAGGACCTGGGCCCAGCTGCCCAAGTACTGGGTGACCGCACTGCGGGGCTCGATCGTCGGCTGCTGGATGGGCATCACCCCCGGCGGCGCCACTCCGGCCTCGTTCATGAGCTATGGTCTGGCCAAGCGGTTCTCGCGCAATCGCGAGAGGTTCGGCACGGGCGAAATGGAAGGCGTCGTCGCGCCCGAAACGGCCGCCCATGCCGCGGGCACGAGCGCGCTTCTGCCGATGCTGACGCTGGGCATTCCCGGCTCGCCGACCGCCGCGGTACTGCTGGGCGGCCTCCTGATCTGGGGCCTACAGCCCGGCCCGCTGCTGTTCGTCGAGCAGAAGGACTTCGTCTGGGGGCTCATCGCCAGCATGTATCTCGGCAACATCGCCGGCCTGATCGTGGTGCTGACGACCGTGCCGCTGTTCGCGGCGATCCTCCGGATCCCCTTCAGCATCATCGCCCCGATCATTCTCACGGTCTGCGCCGTCGGGGCCTACACCGTCCACAATGCGCTTCTCGACATCAGCATCATGCTGATCTTCGGGGTGATCGGCTATGTCTTCAAGAAGCTGAACTACCCGCTGGCGCCGCTGGTGCTGGCGCTGGTGCTGGGCGACATGGCGGAAAGCTCCTTCCGCCAGGCGATGCTTCTGTCCCAGGGCGACCTTTCGATCTTCTGGTCGAACGGCCTGGTGGCCGGCATCGTCATCCTGGCCATGATCATGCTGTTCTGGCCGCTGATCTCCTACCTCATCCGGCGTCGCTCTCCGCCCAGCGAGGGCACCGACGTCGTCCCAGCGAAATAGCCGCGAAACTGAAGGGGGGCCTGGCGCCCCCCTTTTTATCCGGGAAGGACGCCGGCCGGCCATTGCCGTCCGGCATTTCCGGCGCGATGATCTGGCGCCCGATTCCGGAGTAGTGAAGCATGGCAGAAACCGCTGTCGTCACCGCGGCCCTTGTCCTCATCGGCAACGAGCTCCTGTCCGGAAGGACCAAGGACGCGAACCTGCCCTTTCTGGCAGACCGGCTGAATGCGCTCGGCATCCAGCTCCGCGAGGCAAGGATCGTGCCGGATGTGGAGGAGGAGATCATCGCCGCCGTCGACGCATGCCGGAACAGGTACGATTACGTGTTCACGACCGGTGGGATCGGTCCGACCCATGACGACATTACCGCCGGGTCCATCGCCAAGGCCTTCGGCGTCGCTCTGGAACGGAACGCCGAGGCGGTGCGCCGGCTGGAGGCCCATTACGCGGGCCGCATGGAGCTCAACGAGGCGCGTCTGCGCATGGCCATGATCCCGGCCGGCGCCACGCTGATCGACAATCCGGTGTCGGCGGCACCCGGGTTTCAGATCGGCAACGTGTTCGTCATGGCCGGCGTCCCGGCGATCATGCAGGCGATGTTCGACGGCATCGCGTCACGGCTGGTCGGGGGAACGCCGATTCAGTCGCGCACGGTCAGCTGCGGCCTGCCCGAAGGAACCCTGGCCGCCGGTCTCGGCGCATTGCAGGAGCGGTATCCCGATATCAGCATCGGCAGCTATCCGCATTTCCGGGCCGGCGCCTTCGGGGTTGCCATCGTTCTGCGAGGGGTCGATGCCGGCCGTCTCGACACGGCGGTCGAGGAGCTCTGCGATCTCATGCGGAACCTGGGCGGAACCCCCGTGATCGAGTCGCCGCCGGAGAGGTGACGCCCGCGGCGGCACGCCTCAGACCGGCCCGACCAGTCGATAGGCCATGGCCAGCGCCACGGCGATGCCGAGCCAGACCGCCAGATAGAGGAGCCAGTTGCGGCCCCGCTGCATCCTGAGAGCGGCCGGCGCGATCAGAAGAAGCAGGGCCACCAGCGCGACTGCCGAGACCCAGGGGAAGACGTCATCCATGGCGGCGAAAGAATGCCCCGAAGCCGGCGCCTCCATCAAGCGGCGGGTCCGGTCCGCCAGACGAGAGGTGGACGAAGCCCCGCGCCTCTTGATAAGCAATAGGCCGTTGCGGACGTGGCGAAACCGGTAGACGCAGCAGACTTCTTTGGAGTGCCCGCGGGGAAACCTGCGGAGTAGAACCGCTCAAAGTCGGGGAAAGCTAACGGGCGCGTCGCCCCAGGCCGATCCCGAGCCAAGCCCTTCGGGGAAGGTGTAGAGACTGGACGGGCGGCGCCTACGGCCGGCAAGGCTAGGGCGAAGGGACAGTCCAGACCACGAACGCCCGGAAGGGGCGGCGGCGAAAGCCGAAGTGGTACGAAAATCTGCTTCCCGTCCGGGAGTGCGGGTTCGAGTCCCGCCGTCCGCACCATTCCGTCCGGCGCCCCGCCGGGACCCGATCGACAGGGGTCAGGGCCGGTAGCGCCGCGGACGGGTCGAGACGGCCAGCGATGCCGTCTCCACGCCGTGGCGGACCGCATGCGCGATCGGCTCGCCCCGCAGCAGCGCTGCGAGATAGCCTGCATTGAAGACGTCGCCCGCACCGATGGTGTCGACGACCTGGACCGCGGGCGCCGGGTGGGAATGGACGGCATCGCGGGTCCACGCCGCCGCTCCGGCCGCACCCATCTTGACGACCAGCACCGATTCCGGACGCATCCGCTCCCGGACCGCCGCGGCGGCCGCGGGAACGTCGGCGAGGCCCGTCCGGGAAAGGACTTCCGCCTCGCTGAGCAGGAGCTGATCGACCAGCCCGG
>JAJUFW010000571.1 GCA_029263555.1 Alphaproteobacteria bacterium | reverse complement strand
CCGCATCCGCGGTCGCGCTGACGGCTTCGGGCTGCCGACCTGCGGGCACCGGTGCGCTGTCGATCCGCCCGGCTGGGCCAAGCGCGATCGTACCGACCTTGTCCTTCAGCTCGGCGACGATGCGCCCGGCAAGCTTCGGTCCCACGCCTTCGGCCCGGGTCAGCGCAGTCCGGTCCTGGGCCGCGATCGCGGTCGCGAGCCCGTCGGGCGCCTGCACCGACAATATGGCGAGGGCCACCTTCGCCCCGACCCCCTGCACGGTCGTCAGCAGACGGAACCAGTCGCGCTCCCCGGTCTCGAGGAATCCGTAGAGATGGATATGATCCTCGCGCACATGGGTTTCTATATGGAGCGCGATCGTCTCTCCGGTGGTGAGCCGCCCGAGCGTGCGCCTGGAGCAGAAAACGAGGTAGCCGACCCCGCCCACATCGATCACGCAATGATCGAGGCCCTGCGATTCGACGATTCCCTTGAGGCGCGCGATCATGGTGCCCGCCCCTCCTGCCAGGAAAGAGCGCGGGCCGCGATCCCGGACTGGGTCTGGCGATGATGGGCGTGGCAGATCGCGACGGCCAGGGCATCGCCCGCGTCGGCGGACGACGGCGACGCGCCCGGCAGCAGCATGCGGACCATCATCTGCACCTGCTCCTTCGCGGCATGTCCGGTGCCGACGACCGACTTCTTGATGTGGTTCGCACCGTATTCGGCGACCGGCAGTCCGGCCAGGGCGGGAACCAGAAGCACGACGCCACGGGCCAGGCCCAGCTTCAGGGTCGAGGTCGGATTCTTGTTGACGAAGGTCTCCTCGACCGCCGCCTCGGTCGGAGCGAAGCTCCGCACCACCTCGGCGAGCCCGTCATGGAGCTGCACCAGGCGTTCCGCCATCGGCGCCTTCTCCGACGAATGGACGGCGCCATCCGCGACGTAGCGGAGCCGATTGCCCGCGATATCGATCACTCCCCAGCCCGTGTGACGTAGTCCGGGGTCGAGTCCCAGGATCCTCAAGAACGGGCCTCCCCCTGCGACGGACCGTTGAAAAGGTTGCCTTGGCGGTTACGCCGTCAGGCGCGCCATGACGTCGTCCGAGATCTCGAAATTGGCCGAGACACGCTGCACGTCGTCGTTGTCCTCCAGCGCGTCCAGAAGCTTCAGCAGCGTTCCCGCCGCCTCCTCGTCGACGGCCACGCCGTTGAGCGGCCGCCAGACCAGCCCGGCCGACTGCGGCTCCCCGAAACGGGCCTCCAGGGCGTCCCGGACATTCGAGAAATCGTCCACGGCGCAGGTGATGCTGTGGCTGTCTTCCGTGCTTTCGACGTTCTCGGCACCGGCCTCGAGCGCCGCCTCGAACACTTCTTCGGCGGAGCCGACCGAAGCCGGATAGACGACCTCGCCCAGCCGGTTGAACATGAAGCTGACCGAGTTCGTCTCGCCCAGCGCGCCGCCGAACTTGCTGAAGGTCGACCTGATTTCGGCGGCGGTGCGATTGCGGTTGTCGGTCAGGGCCTCGACGATGATGGCAACGCCGGCCGGACCGTAACCTTCGTACCGGATCTCCTGGTAGTCGTCTCCCTCGCCGCCGCCGGTCGCACGCTTGATCGTGCGCTCGATGTTGTCCTTCGGCATGTTGACGGCGCGCGCGGCCTGGATCGCCGCCCGCAGTCGCGGATTCATCGCGGGATCGGGAAGTCCGCTCTTGGCCGCGACCAGAATTTCGCGCTGAACCTTGGTGAAGATCTTGGCCCGCTTGGCGTCCTGCGCGCCCTTGCGGTGCATGATGTTCTTAAATTGGGAATGGCCGGCCATGACGCCTGGTAGCTCGCTCTTACTTCTTCACGACGAATAACGGGTGCCACCGGAGAACAGGGGCCGGGCCTCCTGACGCCCCGAACGGAGCCGGAACGATCCGCGGCCGGCCGGTGGTCGACTTGCCCCGCAATATGGCGGTTTTCCCGTTCGACGGGAAGCCCCCGGGCGCCGGCACCGGCGCGTCGAGCCGTCTGCTGCCCGTCCGAGGCGGAATCAGCCGGCCGCCGCGACCCGGTCGAAATCCGGGATCGCCGGCGCCAGGCGACCTCCGAGTCGCAGCGGCTCGACCCGAACCGCGAGCCCGGTCCTGTCGTCCGTTTCGACGACGAGGCCGCAGAGCGTCGCCGGCCCTTCCGCGGGGGAAAGCCTCTCGCCCGGCATCTTGCGGATGAAGCGGTGGATCGCCGCATCCTTCTTCATCCCGATCACGCTGTCGAAATCGCCGCACATTCCGGCATCGGTCTGATAGGCGGTGCCGCCGGGCAGGATCTGAAGATCGGCGGAAGGCACATGGGTATGGGTTCCGACCACCAGCGTCACGCGCCCGTCGAGGTAGTGGCCCATGGCCATCTTCTCGCTGCTGGCTTCGCCGTGGAAATCGAGAATGACGGCGTCCACGTCGCGCGGCAGAGCGATATCGG
>JAJUFW010000326.1 GCA_029263555.1 Alphaproteobacteria bacterium | reverse complement strand
GGTGCGACGATCCGTCCTCCCCCGACTACAACCGCCCGGTCAGGCTGCCCCATCCGGCGCGGCACGAGCGGATGTGGCGCGAGGACGGGGTTTACGACATCGTCGTGGTCCTGGGCCACAACGACGATCCGCCGGTCCCGGGCCTCGGCAGCGCGGTCTTCATGCATCTCGCCCGGCCGGGCTACGCCCCGACGGAAGGCTGCGTCGCCCTGGAACGGGAGGACCTGCTGCGGCTCCTCGCCGCCTGCGGCCGTGACGCCCGGCTGATCGTCACGCCGCCGGCTTGACGCGCTCGCCGAACAGGGCGGTGCCGATCCGGACATGGGTCGCGCCGTAGCGGATCGCGGTCTCGAAATCCCCGCTCATCCCCATGCTCAGCCGGGCAAGGCCGTGGCGCTTCGCCATGTCGGCCAAGAGCGCGAAATGCAGGGCCGGATTCTCGTCCGCCGGCGGGATGCACATGAGGCCCGTGACCGGGAGCGACAGCTCGTCGACGCAAAGCGCGACCAGCGCATCCAGTTCGGCCGGCAGCACGCCCGCCTTCTGCGGCTCTTCGCCCGTGTTGACCTGGATGAACAGCTCCGGCCGACGGCCGGTCTTCGCCATCTCCTCGGCCAGCGCCCGGGCCAGCTTGGGTCGGTCCACCGTCTCGATCGCATCGAACAGGGCGACCGCGTCCTTCACCTTGTTGGTCTGCAAGGGCCCGATCAGGTGCAGCTTCAGGTCGGGATGGCGGGCCCGCGGCTCGGTCCAACGGGCCTTAGCCTCCTGGACGCGGTTCTCCCCGAACAGGCGATGACCGGCGGCAAGCGCCCCGGCGACCCGTTCGGGCGGCTGGACCTTGCTGACGGCGACGAGCGAGATCCCGCCGGGATCGCGGCCCGCCTCGCGCGCCGCTGCGTCCATTCGCCCGCGGATTTCCGCGATGTTGTCGGCGATCGCGCGTTCTGCGCTGGTGGTCGACTCAGCCATTTTCTGCTATCCAACCTTCGGGTTCACGAGGTTCCTGGGGGCACTCTAGATGAGCAATCCGATCGAGACGCTTGCCGACCTTCTCGCTCCGGTGACCCCGGAGACGTTCTTCAGCGAATACAGGTTCAAGAAGCCGCTTCACATCAAGGGCGATCCGGAGAAGTTCGCCCGCGTGATGAACTGGCAGATCCTGACCGGCCTGGTCAACCAGACCAGCATCTGGTCGTCGAAGTCGCTGCTGCTCGTCCTCGACCACCAGCCGGTCGACCCCAAGGAATACTGCGTGCCGGAGATCGGCCGCGACAAGACCCAGCTGCTCATGCCCGATCCGGCCAAGGTGAAGGCCTGGCTGCGCCGCGGCGCCTCGATGGTGTGCAACGATATCGACCAGCTGACGCCCGAGCTGCGGGCGGTGGCGAGCGCGCTCGAGACCTCGCTCAACGCCAAGGTCCAGGCCAATCTCTACTGCTCCTGGAAGGCCCATCCGGCGTTCCGGACCCATTTCGACACGCACGAGGTCTTCGCGGTCCACGTCGCCGGACGGAAGACCTGGAAGCTCTACGGCCGGTCGATCGACGATCCGATCGCGCATCCCTATTTCAAGTCGCTGCCCCAGGAATACCACAACACCCATCGCGGCCCGCTGACCCAGGAGGTCACGCTGGAGCCGGGCGACCTGCTCTACCTGCCCCGCGGCTGGTACCACGACGCGCTCGCGACCTCGGAGGCCACGGTCCATATCGCCTTCGGCGCGACGGGAGTGATCGGGCTCGACGTGCTGACCCAGCTTTTCGACCGGGCGGTCCAGGACCCGCTGTTCCGCAAGAACCTGCCCTCCGACCGGAAGGAGCTTGCCGAGCATCTGGCGCAGCTCGGCGACCGTTTCGCCGAATTCTGCCGCACCCCGGAGGTCGTCGACCGGTTCGCGCAATTCATCGCCGGGTTCCGCTTCAATCGCGAGACCGTCACCCTTCCCGACGACGCGCTCGCGAAGGAATACCGTCGCGCCGGCAACGGCATCCGCCTCGCGCGCAAGGGCAGCACCTTCGTGCTCACCGACGGCAAGCAGGGCGTCGCCGTTCCGCCCGGGACCGAGCGTCCCATCCAGTGGATGCTGGACCGCGAAGGGTTCGGGGAGCCGGACTTCGCGGCGGCCTTCCCGGAAATTCCCGAGGCTCAGCGGACGAAGCTTCTGGGCGACCTGGTGGCGATGGACGTGATCCGCGTCGTCTGAGGGCGGGCCTTGCCCTTGCCGGGTCAATTCCTCTAGAACCCAGGGTTCAGCCGGCCCGAGGCGGCGCTTGTGGCCGCGGCCCCCTTTTGGATGCGAAGCTCCGATGGCCCGATACAATTTCAAGGAAACCGAGGCGAAGTGGCAAGCCGTCTGGGACGAGCGCGGCTGCTTCAATGCGCGCGAGGACGTCTCGCGGCCCAAATACTATGTCCTGGAGATGTTCCCCTATCCCTCGGGGCGGCTCCATGTCGGCCATGTGCGGAACTACGCCATCGGCGACGTGGTCGCGCGGTACCGGCGCGCACGCGGGTACAACGTCCTGCATCCCATGGGCTGGGACGCGTTCGGCCTGCCGGCGGAGAACGCCGCCATCGCGAACAAGGTCCATCCCGCCGACTGGACCTTCGAGAACATCCGCGTCATGCGCGACCAGCTTCGGCTCATCGGCCTGTCCTATGACTGGAGCCGGGAGGTCGCGACCTGCACGCCGGAATATTATCGCCACGAACAGAAGATGTTCCTGGACTTCTACAAGGCGGGCCTGGCCTACCGGAAGGAGTCCTGGGTCAACTGGGATCCGGTCGAGAACACCGTCCTGGCGAACGAGCAGGTGATCGACGGCCGCGGTTGGCGGTCCGGCGCGCTGGTCGAGAAGCGCCAGCTGACGCAGTGGTTCCTGCGCATCACCAAATTCGCCGACGAGCTCCTGGACGGGCTGAAACAGCTCGACCGCTGGCCCGAGCGGGTGCGGCTGATGCAGGAGAACTGGATCGGCCGCTCGGTCGGCGCAACCATGCGCTTCCGCTTCACCGACCGCGACGGCGAGCTGGAGGTCTTCACGACCCGTCCGGACACGATCTTCGGCGCCAGCTTCTGCGCGATCTCCCCCGATCATCCGCTGGCCGACGAGCTGGCCCGGGGCCGGCCTGAGCTTGCCGAGTTCATTGCCGAATGCCGGCGCCTCGGCACCAGCGAGGAGGCGATCGAGACCGCCGAGAAGCGCGGCTTCGATACCGGGCTCAAGGTCGTTCATCCCTTCGATCCGTCGGTCGAGTTGCCGGTCTATGTCGCGAATTTCGTGCTGATGGAATACGGGACGGGGGCGATCTTCGGCTGCCCGGCCCACGACCAGCGCGACCTGGACTTTGCCCGCAAATACGGATTGCCGGTCCGGCCGGTCCTGTGGCCGACGGACGTACGCGTACTTTCCGACGCGGAGTTCGAGGCGTTGCCGGAGGACGTACGCGCCCGCTTCGACGACGATCCGATCCAGGATCTGCCGGGACAGGGAAGGGTGTTCCATGTCGCCAACACTGCCTACAGCGATACCGAGCTGAAGGCGTACCGCTATGTGCTGGGCGACCTGACGGACCGGACCGAGCTGTCCGTGGCAGAGGCGAAGGACATCGCGATCGGGGCGCTGGCCGGCCGCAACGCCGGCGAGGCGACGGTGCGCTACCGCCTGCGCGACTGGGGCGTTTCGCGGCAGCGCTATTGGGGCTGCCCGATCCCGATGATCCACTGCGAGAAGTGCGGCGTCGTGCCGGTCCCGGAGAAGGACCTTCCGGTCGAGCTGCCGCGCGACGTCAGCTTCGACCGTCCCGGCAACCCGCTGGAACACCACCCGACCTGGAAGCACGTGTCCTGCCCGCAATGCGGCGGCGAGGCGCGGCGCGAGACGGACACCTTCGACACCTTCTTCGAATCCTCCTGGTACTTCGCCCGCTTCGCCGACGCGAAGGCGGAAAACGCCTTCGACCGGGCCAAGGTCGATTACTGGCTGCCGGTCGATCAGTATATCGGCGGGATCGAGCATGCGGTCCTGCATCTCCTCTATTCCCGCTTCTTCACCCGGGCGCTCAAGCAGTGCGGCTACCTGACCGCGGAAGAGCCGTTCGCGGGTCTGATGACCCAGGGCATGGTGGTCCACGAGACCTATCAGGGCCCGGACGGTCAGTGGCTCTATCCGGAGGAGGTCGAGATCCGGGACGGCCAGGCCTTCCGCCTG
>JAJUFW010000567.1 GCA_029263555.1 Alphaproteobacteria bacterium | reverse complement strand
CGCGCCCGGCGAGGAGCCCGGCGCGCCGGCGAAGATGCGCGTCAACTTTCTCGGCCTAGCCGGGGGGCAGGGCCCGCTGCCGAACGCGGTGACCGAGGTCATCCTGCAGCGCGTCTCGCAGAAGGACACGGCCTTCAAGGCGTTCCTCGACATCTTCAATCACCGGCTCGTCTCCCTGGCCTACCGGCTGCGGCGGGGCAGCAGGGTGGGGCTGGAGCAACGGCCCCCGGACCGAACGCCGATCGCGGACTACCTGTTCGCGCTGACCGGACTCGGGACACCCCGCCTGAAGGGACGGATGGGCGTCCCCGACCGGGCGCTCATCCGGTATGCGGGGCTGCTGGCCGGCCGGGTGCGCAGCCAGTCCGCCCTGGAGGCTCTGCTGTCGGCCCATTTCGGCTGCCGGGCCACCGTGCACGCCTATCAGGGGCGCTGGCTGCCGATCGCGCCCGACGAGGTGACGCGCATCGGTACCGGGGGGAGGAACAACATCCTTGGCCGCGACGCCGTCCTGGGCGGGCGTGTCTGGGACCTTCAGGGCAGCTTCACGATCGAGATCGGTCCGCTGACCCTTGCCCAATATCTGGACTTCCTGCCGATCGGCAGCCGTTTCCGTCCGCTTCTGGCGCTGACGCGCTTCTTCGTCGGCGACGGCTTCGACTTCGACATCCGCCTGACCCTGGCGCCCGAGGAGATCGGGCCGGCGCGCATCGGCCGGCACGAAGGTGCCCTTCTGGGCTGGACAAGCTGGCTTGGCGGCTCCGCCGGGCATGAGGGGCAGGTCGGCACCGTCCGCCTGGCCGGACGCGCAGCAACAGAGAAATTTGAGGAGACCGGTCGATGAGCCTGGATACGAAGGCCCTGATCGCGAAGCTGGGTAAGCCGTGCCGGAAGGCGCTGGAAGAGGCGGCCGAAAGCTGCGTGTCCCATACCCACTTCAGCGTCGAGCTGGAGCATCTGCTGCTGCGGCTCCTGGCCCGGCGCGACAGCGAATTCGCCCAGATCCTGCGCTACTACGAGATCGACACGGACAGGGTCGA
Organism: Alphaproteobacteria bacterium; assembly: GCA_029263555.1. Lineage (GTDB taxonomy): Bacteria > Pseudomonadota > Alphaproteobacteria > DSM-16000 > Inquilinaceae > JAJUFW01. Next base: position 1,433 of record JAJUFW010000567.1, on the reverse strand, counting down.
GGCCGAGCTGCTGCAGGCTCTCGACACCATGAAACGGGGCAACGGCCGCACGCCGACGCTCGCCCCGCGGATCCTCGAAGCGATCGAGGCGGCGTGGCTGATCAGCTCGGTCCAGCTCGGCAGCCCTGTCGTGCGGTCCGGCGCGCTGCTGCTTGGCATCCTGGACCGGGACACTCTGCGCGGCGCGATGGCGGAGGCGGCGCCGTCCCTGCTGCTCCTGCCGCGCGACCGGCTGCGGGCCGATTTCGTGGAGCTCGTGCGCAATTCGGCGGAGGACGAGAAGGCGGCCCCCGGCGCTCGCCCGGCGGCCGTCGCCCCGGCGGCGGATCCCGCCGTTGCCGCAGGGCCCGGGCCTGCCCGCGATCCGGGCGCTCTCGGCCAGTTCACGATCGATCTCACCGCCAATGCCAGGGAGGGCAGGATCGACCCGATCCTGGGCCGGGACGCCGAAATCCGGCAGGTCATCGACATCCTGATGCGCCGGCGGCAGAACAATCCGATCCTCACCGGCGAGGCGGGCGTCGGCAAGACCGCCGTGGCCGAGGGGCTGGCGCTGCGCATCGCCGCCGGCGACGTGCCGGAGCCTTTGCGAAACGTCACGATCCGCGTCCTGGACCTTGGCCTGCTCCAGGCCGGCGCGGGGCTGAAGGGCGAGTTCGAGCAAAGGCTGAAGAACGTCATTGCCGAAGTGGCGGCCTCGCCGACCCCAATCATCCTGTTCATCGACGAGGCGCACACGCTGATCGGCGCCGGCGGCAGCGCCGGCCAGGGCGATGCCGCCAATCTTCTGAAGCCGGCGCTTGCCCGCGGCGAGCTGAGGACGATCGCCGCGACCACCTGGGCGGAGTACCGGAAATATTTCGAGAAGGACCCCGCGCTGGCGCGGCGGTTCCAAGTCGTCAAGGTGGCCGAGCCGTCGGAGCCGGCGGCGGAGATCATGCTGCGCGGACTGGTCGGCCGGCTGGAGGCCCATCACAAGGTCCGCATCCTCGACGAGGCGGTCACCGCGGCGGTCCGCCTCTCGCACCGGTACATCTCCGGCCGGCAGCTCCCCGACAAGGCGATCAGCGTCCTCGACACCGCCTGTGCGCGGGTCGCGGTGGCCCAGGCGTCGACGCCGCCGGCGGTAGAGGCGGCGATACGGCGGACGGACGTCATCGAGCATGAGATCCGGTCGCTCGAACGGGACGTCCAGGCCGGGGTCGACCATTCCGAACGATTGTCGGGCCTGCACGCCGAACTGGAGACCGCGAAGGCCGAGCGCGCGGAACTGGAGGCCCGCTGGCAGCGCGAGCAGGAGCATGCGCGCGAGCTTCTCGCCTGCCTAGACGAGGCCGGCCGCGGCGAGGGCGGCCGCGCGGCGGCGCTGCCGGAGCTTAAGCGCCGGCTTGCCGAGGTCCAGGGCGAGGAGCCGATGGTCCCGGTCTGGGTGG
>JAJUFW010000629.1 GCA_029263555.1 Alphaproteobacteria bacterium | reverse complement strand
TTTTTCTGTTGATTCTTGAGTAACTGGATCAACAATACGGTAATTCGCCGCCCCCGCTGCAACTGTGCAGGAGACGAAGATGATGAGAACGACGCTGCTTTCCGCAAGCCTCCTTGTTCTCGCCTCCGGCGAGGTGGCCACTGCGCTTGGCGACACGACCCTGCTCAACGTCTCCTACGATCCAACCCGCGAGCTCTATCAGGAGTTCAACGAGAAGTTCGCCGAGCACTGGAAGGCGGAAACGGGCGAGGACGTGACCGTCCAGATGTCCCATGGCGGCTCCGGCAAGCAGGCCCGTTCGGTCATCGACGGTCTGGAGGCCGATGTGGTGACCCTTGCTCTGGCCTACGACATCGACGAGATCGCCGCGCGCACGGGGAAAATCAATGCCGACTGGCAGACGGAGCTTCCCGACAACAGCGCGCCCTACACCTCGACCATCGTTTTCCTGGTCAGGAAGGACAACCCCAAGGGGATCGAGGATTGGGACGACCTTGTCCGCCCGGACGTCCAGGTCATCACCCCCAATCCGAAGACCTCCGGCGGGGCCAGGTGGAACTATCTGGCGGCCTGGGGCTATGCGCTGGAGCACAACGGCAATGACGAGCAGGCGGCTCAGGAGTTCGTCACCGCCCTGTTCCGCAATGTGCCGGTGCTCGACACCGGCGCCCGCGGATCGACGCTGACCTTCGTCCAGCGGGGCATCGGCGACGTTCTCCTGGCTTGGGAGAACGAGGCGTTCCTTGCCATCAACGAGCTCGGGCCCGACCAGTTCGAGATCGTCGTGCCGTCGCTCAGCATCCTTGCCGAACCTCCAGTGACCGTCGTCGATGCCGTGGTCGATGCGCGCGGCACCAGGGAGGTCGCGGAAGCGTATCTCGATTTCCTCTATTCCGAAGAGGGCCAGGACATCGCGGCGCGCAACTACTACCGGCCGAGAATGCCGGCGGTGGCGGAGCGCTATGCGGACCAGTTTCCCGACCTGGAGCTGTTCACCATCGACGAGCGTTTCGGCGGCTGGGAGTCGGCCCAGCAGAAGCACTTCGCCAATGGCGGCGTCTTCGACCAGATCTATCTGCAATAGATCCCGGTTTTCCGAATGCAGAGCCTTCGTCTTCGGCAGACCAGCGTACTGCCCGGCTTCGGCCTGACGCTTGGGCTCAGCCTGGCCTATCTCGGCCTGATCGTACTGCTGCCGCTGGCGGCGCTGATCCTGCGCTCGGCTGCCCTCGGCCCGGAAGGATTCTGGCAAGCCATCGCCACGCCCCGCGTCATCGCCGCGTTCCGGGTCAGCTTCGGCATGGCTCTCGGGGCCGCGGCGGTCAATGCCGTCTTCGGCCTCCTGGTCGCCTGGGTCCTCGTCCGCTACCGGTTCCCGGGACGAAAGATCGTGGATGCGGTCGTCGACCTGCCCTTCGCCCTGCCGACCGCAGTCGCCGGCATCGCGCTGACGACGCTGTTCGCCGGCAATGGCTGGGTCGGCAGTCTGCTGGAACCGCTCGGAATCCGGATCGCCTTCGCGCCCGCCGGGATCATGGTCGCGCTGATCTTCATTGGCTTGCCTTTCGTCGTCCGGACGGTCGAGCCGGTGCTGCAGGACATCGACCGCGGGGTCGAGGAGGCGGCGGCCACGCTCGGAGCCGACCGCTGGCAGTCCTTCCGCTACATAATCTTTCCGGCGATCCTGCCGTCGCTTCTGACAGGCTTCGCCCTCGCCTTCGCGCGCGGGCTCGGCGAGGACGGATCGGTCATCTTCATCGCAGGCAACATGCCGATGATCTCCGAGATCGTTCCGCTCCTCATCGTCATCCAGCTCGAACAGTACGACTACCCAGGGGCTGCAGCGATCGGCACGGCGATGCTCGCCGCGTCGTTCGTCCTGCTGCTGGTGATCAACCTGCTCCAGCGCTGGGCCCGGGCCCGCGGGGATTGAGCCGGGAGACGAGCGTCATGACGATTGCCACATCGACGGCGAGGGCGGTGGCCAGGCGCGGCACCTCCGAAGGCTTGGCCGTACGCGCCATCCTGATCGCGCTGGCACTCGCCTTCCTGGCGGTCTTCCTGCTCCTGCCGCTCATCACCGTCTTCTCCGAAGCGCTGCGGCAGGGGGGCGGAGCCTATCTCGCGGGGATCTCCTC
>JAJUFW010000017.1 GCA_029263555.1 Alphaproteobacteria bacterium | reverse complement strand
TGGCGGAGAAGGCCTGCGACGCCGGGATCGCGGTCGTCGCTTTCGACTCGCTGCTGACCGCGCCCTGCGCCTACAAGCTCAGCTTCGACTTCACCGACTACAAGGCCAAGCAGGCGCGGGCCACGCTCGAGCTGATCGGGAACCGGGGCAATGTCATCGTCGTCCGCGGCGTTCGCGGCTCGGGCCCGGACAACCTGATGTACGAGGCCCAGATGTCGGTGCTGAACGAAATGCCCGACGTCAACGTGGTCGCGACGGTCTACGGCCAGGCGACGGCCTCGGTCGCGCAGTCCGCGATCGCCAACGTCCTGCCCAGCCTGCCGCAGGTGGATGCGGTACTGGGCCAGGGCGGAAGCGACGATTACGGTATCGCCCAGGCCTTCGAGCAGTATGGCGGCCCTTACGCCGAGAAGATGCCGGTGATCGAGGGCGGCGGCAGTTCGGACTTCGTGCTCTGGTGGGCGGAAAAGGCCAGGGAGACCGGGTACAAGACGACGTCGATGAACACCACCCCCGGCATCGGAGGGGCCGCGTTCTGGCTTGCCTACGAAATCGTCCAGGGGGCGGAGGCGCCGAAGGAACTGACGATGCCGGTGGCGGTCGTGGACGAATCCAATCTCCAGGAGTTCGCCGAAGGGCTGCAGCCGGGCTTCATCATCAGCCCGAGCTACGATCAGCAGTGGGTACGGGAGAACCTGCTCGCCAGCACCTCTCAGTAAGATGACGGGCGGGCCGTTCCCGTCGGGGCGGCCCGCCGTTCGAACTCAAGGGTTTCCGATGACGGTCACCGCAGCATCCATCGTGACGGCGGGAGGAGCCGACGGCCGGGCGGACGGATCCGAGCGGCCCGACGCCGTCGTCGCGCTCGGGAACGTGACGAAGACCTATGGCAGCACCGTCGCGAACGATTCCGTCACGCTTGCCATCGGGCGCGGCGAGGTCATCGGCCTCGTCGGCGCGAACGGCGCCGGCAAGAGTACGGCGATGCGCATTCTCTGCGGGGCGACGATGCCGGACAGCGGCTCGGTCCTCTTCGAAGGCCGGGAACTGGATCCGGGCCGGTACGGGCCGGCGGAAGCCCATCGGCTGGGCATCCGGATCGTCTACCAGGAACTGTCGCTCTGCCCCAATCTGACGGTCGCGGAGAACTTCTATCTGGAGCAGCCGCAGCATGCGCGGCCGTCGCCGCTGTGGCTTGCGGAATACCGCCGCCTCGCCCGGGAAAGCCTCTCGTCCATCTTCGGGGACACCGGAATCGACGTCGCGGCCCGCGTGGGTTCTCTTCCCATAAGCCAGCGGCAGATGATCGAGATCGCCCGGGCGGCAAGCAGCCCCGGCCTCAAGCTCCTGATCCTCGACGAGCCGACATCCTCCCTGGACGCCGGCCGGGCCGCGGCGCTTCACCGCTTCGTGCGGCTGCAGGCGGCGGCGGGCCTTTCGGTCATCTTCATCAGTCATAAGCTGAAGGAGGTGCTGGAGGTCGCCGATCGCGTCGTCGTGATGCGGAACGGGCGCGTCGTCTGGGAGGACCATGCGGAGCGGACGTCCGTTCCGGCTCTTGTCGAGGCGATGGGCGGGACGCGGACCGCCGAGGCGGCTGGCGCCCGGGCCCGGCCGCCCGTGCCGGCGGACGCTCCGGTCATGGTCACCCTCGACGGGGATCTCACCTCGGTGCTTGGCCGTCCGGTCGAGCTTCGAGCCGGCAAGATCGTCGGTCTGGCCGGCCTGGAAGGCAGCGGGCAGAAGCAGCTTCTCCACGCCCTGTTCAAGGCTTCCGCCGGGGCCGGTGACGTCCAGAGGACCGGGCGCGTCAGCTTCGTCTCAGGCGACCGGCAGCGGGAAGGCGTCTTCCCGCTCTGGAGCGTGCTGGACAACATCGCGATCGGCCGGACCGCGCGGCGGATGCCGACCGCCATGGTCGACCGCAACGCGGACCGTGACGCGGTCGCGCGGTGGAGCGGGCCGCTGGCGCTCGACCCGGAGCGTTTCGAAAGCGGCATCCTGGACCTGAGCGGCGGCAATCAGCAGAAGGCCCTGATGGCGCGCGCCCTGATCTCGGGCGCGGATGTCGTCCTGCTGGACGATCCGACGCGCGGCGTCGATATCGGGGCGAAACGGGACTTCTACGGCCTTCTTCGCGAGATCGCCGCCGAGCGGAAGCTGGCCGTCTGGTATTCGACGGAGGATGCGGAGTTCCTCGAATGCGACCGGGTGCTGGTTTTCCGGGACGGAAGGATCGTCGCGGAGCTGGAGGGCGACGCGATCTCCGAGGATGCGATCGTCGCGGCGTCCTTCACGGCCGGCGAGGCGGGCGCCGGGCCCGAACGCGCCCGATCGCCGGGCCAGGCGTCGGCCGCCGGCAGGATCTTCGCGGCCGTACCGTTCGTCGGCCTCCTGATCGTCTTCGGCATCATGGCGGCGATGAACCCGCTCGTGGCCTCCGCCTTCGGGATCGAGCTTCTGCTGGCGCCTGCGGTCGTGCTGGTGCTGGTCGCGCTGGCGCAGATGTTCGTGATCGGCGGCAGCGAGATCGATCTCGGTGTCGGCGCCTTCGCCGGCCTCGTCAACGTGATCAGCGCGACGCTGCTGGTCAGTCATCCCGGCTTCGGCGCGCTCGCGCTGGCCGGCGGCCTTCTCGGCTATGCCCTGATGGCGGTCCTGATCCAGGCACGCGCCATTCCGGCCATCGTGATGACGCTCGGCGCCTCGTTCATCTGGGCCGGCATCGGCCAGACGATTCAGCCGTCCCCCGGCGGATCCAGCCCGGAATGGCTGCCGGCGCTCTTCCAGTGGTCGGTCGCGGGCGTTCCGACCCCGCTTCTGCTGATCCTGGCGGCCGGCGCCCTTGCGGTGGCGATCGACCGGGCACCGGTCGGGGTGGTCCTGCGCGGCTTCGGCAGCAATCCTCAGGCGCTAGCCCGGAACGGCTGGTCGCCGCTGCGCTATGCGGTCGTGCGCTATCTCATCGCCGGCGCGTTCGCGGCGACGGCCGGGCTGTATCTTACCGCCACCAATCAGGCGAGCGACATCAACGCCGGCGCGTCCTTCACGCTGCTCAGCATCGCCGCAGTGGTGATCGGCGGGTCGCAGCTGCTGGGGGGTGTGATTGCGCCGGCCGGGGTCGTCGCGGGCGCCGTCACCCTGTCGCTGATCGGGGCCTTGCTCGCGTTCCTCGGCGTCGGCACCGACTACAACGCCCTGGTCCAGGGCGGGCTTCTGGTCGCGATCCTGGGGCTCAGGACCGTCGTGGGATGGAGGAGGACCGATGATCGCCCGGCTTGAGCATTTCGCGGCGACCCATCGGTGGATCTGGGCGGCCCTCGGCGTCCTTCTTCTCTGGGCGGCCCTGGTCATAGTGACCGAGCGCTTCAGCCTGCACAGCCTGACCGGCGTCGCGACCTCGGCCGCATTTCTCCTGATCGTGGCGCTGGGTCAGATGCTGGTCGTCACGACCGGCCGCGGCAACATCGACCTCTCGATTCCCAGCGTCGTGACGCTCAGCGCCTATGTGACGGTGATCGTGTCCGGCGGACAGGACGCCGCCCTGCCCTTGACCCTTCTATGCCTCGTCGGGATCGGCTGCGTGACGGGGCTCGTCAACGCGTTCCTGGTCGTGGTGCTGCGCATTCCCGCGATCATCGCGACATTGGCCAGCGGCTACGCCCTGGCAACCGCGACCCTGATCGCGAACCGGCAGGTGAAGGGCATGGCGACGGCCGACACTCTGGCCGCCCTGGCGACCGGCCGGCTCGGCGGCATTCCCGTCATCGTGCTGATCGGTGTCGCGGCCGCGGCCCTGACCGCGTTCGTCCTGACCCGCACCGCCTATGGACGGCAATTATCCGCTGTCGGGCAGAGCCTTCCGGCTGCCTGGCTTTCCGGGGTGCGGGTGGGCACCACCGTCACCATCGCCTTCGTGGCCAGCGCCCTGCTCGCCTCCGTCGCGGGCATGCTTCTGTCCGCCTATGCGGGCGGCGCGTTCCTGGAGATGGGCTCGCCCTACCTGCTGCAGTCGGTCGGCGCCGTGGTGCTGGGCGGAAGTCTGATCGCCGGAGGGGCGTCGACGGCGGTCGGCACGATCTTCGGCGCGCTGCTGCTGGTCCTCGTCATCACGACGATGCAGATTGCGGGAATGCCTCCGGGCACGCAGGACATCGTCCAGGGCCTGGTCATCATCGCCGTCATGGCTTTCGCAGGCGAGGCGCGCGGACGTGCGACCCCGAAAGAATTCCGAAGCGGTGCCGGACGGAATGCTCCCTGAATACCTGCCGTAGCCGTCACCGGGCCCCCTTGCGGGCCTAGCGGGGAGGCACCGGCCGGTCCGGAAGCGTTGCAGCGATCCGGACCTTGAGGCCGTCCGGTGCGAAATCCATCTCGACCTCGCCGTCCAACTGCCGGGCCAGGACGCGTTTCAGGAGCACGGAGCCGAAGCCCTGCCGGTCCGGTTTCCTGACCGGGGGACCGTCCCTCTCGCGCCACTCGAAGGTCAGCTTGCGCTTGCCTCTCCGCACCTCGACGCTCCAGTCCACGTCGACATGGCCGGTGGGAATCGAAAGCGCCCCGTACTTGACGGCATTGGTGGTCAGCTCGTGCACCGCCATCGCGAAGGTGACGGCGGGTTCGGAGGGCAGCCGGACGTCGGGGCCGTCGAACCGCAGCCGCTGCTCTGCCTTGCCGTCGTAAGGCTCCATCTCGAATTTCAGGATGTCCCGAATGGAGGCCCCGCAGCGATCCCTTTCGATCAGCAGTTCCTGGGTCTTCGCCAGCAAGGTGATGCGTGCCGAGACGGCCTGCTGGAACTCGGCGATGGTCCGGGCGTGACGCGCCGTCGAGGAGATCAGCGCTTGGGCCATGGTCAGGGTATTCTTGATGCGATGATGAAGCTCGCGGCTGATCAGCGCCTGCTGGTCCTCCAGCCGTTTGCGCTCGGTGATGTCGAACATGGCGCCGATCGCCCGCACGGCGTCTCCGTTCGGGTCCCTCAGCAAGAAGCCCCGGTCGAAGACCACGGCGTAGGATCCGTCGGCCTTCTGGAAACGGTACTCGAGGGCGACGTGCGACGACGGGCCGTCAATGGCGGCACGGATTTCCCGCTCGACGCGGTCGCGATCCTCTGGGCGGATGTGATCCATCCACCACTGCCGCGATGGCTCGACCTCCTCCGGCGCGTAGCCGAAGACTGCCTGCATGGCCTCGTTCCACAGGACGTGATCGGTCAGTGCGTTCCAATCCCAGATCACGTCGTTCGTTGCCCGTGCCGCAAGGCGGTATCGCTCCAGGGTTTCGGCGATGCGGTCTTCCGCCCGCTTGCGTTCGGTAACGTCCCGCGAGATCCACAGCAGGCGCTCCGGCCTGCCGTCCGGGCCCTTGATCGACGTGACCAGCACGTCCCACCATTTGGGCGTTCCGGCCAGCGTCGGGCAGACGCCCTGAAAGCGGCCGGTCCCTCCGGCACAGGCAGCTTCGATGGCGTCCATGGCCTGCAGGGCCGTCGGACCGCTCCAGAAGCGGGACCAATGGGAACCCTCGATCGCACGGAAGTCGCCGACTTCCATGACGCGCATCCCGCCTTCGTTCATGAAACGAAGGCGTCCCTCGAGGTCAAGCACCGTAATGCAGTCGTCCGTGCTGGAGAGGAGCCGGCTCGTGAACTCCTCGTTCTTCGCAAGCGCCTCCTGCGCCTGTTTCAGGTCGTGGATGTCGGTGCATGTCCCGAACCAGCGCTCGATCGCGCCGTGCTCGTTCCATAGGGGCAATGCCCGGCCCAGCACCCAGTGATATTCTCCGGAGCGATGCCGCAAACGGCATTCGATCTCATAGGGCTCCCCGGTCCGGAGGGAATGGCGCCATCTGGCCCAGAGGCGGTCCCGGTCGTCCGGGTGAAAGAGGGCGGCCCACTTGTCGTCGTATGTAGATCCTTCCGGAACGCCGGTGAAGTCGTACCAGCGCTGATTGAAGTAGTCGTAATGGCCGTCGGGGAGGGTGGTCCAGACCATCTGGGGCATCGCGTCCGCCAGGACCCGGAACCGCCGTTCGGAGTCGCTCAGTTCGGCCTCGCGTTGCGCGAGCGCAAGCTCGGCCTCTTTCCGGCGGGTGATGTCAAGGACGACGCCGGCCAGGACCCTGGGACGCTCCTCGTCGTCGAATACGACTTCTCCCCGCGCCAGGATGCAGCGTATCGCACCGTCCGGCAGGACCACGCGGTACTCCTGCTCGTAGGTCCGTCGGGTCCGGACCGCCTCCTGATAGGCGGCATCGACCCTGGCCCGGTCGTCGGGGTGTATGCGGGCAACCGCCGCCTGATAGGTGAGGGGCTCGTCGGGCGGAAGACCGAACAATCTGGCAAATCCGGGAAGAGCCAGGACGACGTTGCCCTCGATGTCCCATTCGAACGGATGCACGCCACCAAGCTTCTGGGCGCGGCGCAGACGGGCCTCGGTGGAGGCAAGGGCAATTCTGCCTCGCTGCGGGCGGATGCCGCCATGCCGAGCGGTTGGCTGCGCTTTCGGGGACAATGCCGTAGCCGAAGCTCCCTGCAAATCCGCTGTGCCGACGCAAACCCTATGACGACAGGGGGCGGCCTACCTCGGTGGCCCGCGTCCCGGATCCGCGCAACGGCCCAGACGGTGGTCCGCCCGACGGCTGGCCTGAAATGGCCAACCGGCGTTGGCGGTCATCTCCGCCGATTGAGACCGCAATGGCCGATCCTGCAGCCAAACCGTCTTTCTGACGGGCAGGTTCCGACGCGCCGTCGAAGGATCGGATGCGACGCCCGCCCGGTCATCGCCGGCCGCTTCGCATTCCCGGAATCACCTTCAGGTCGGATCGGGCGGCCAGCGCGCGATAGGCGTCCGTTTCGACGCCGACCAGGGCGACACGGCCGTGCTCGTCATGGTGCAGTCCCCATCCATGGGTCTTCACGAGCGGCGATGCTCTCAAGCAGGCTTGCGGTCTGGCAAAGAAGATCCGGCGGGCCTCTTCCCGGTCCCGATCGGCGATGCCGTTCCGCAAGGCATGGACCTCGAACAGGATCTCGTCGCTGGTCAGCCCATAAGGGCTTTCCTGCAGCAGCTGATATTGCAGATAGGCGACCGTTCCCGGTTTCGACGGGGGCGTGCCCGCAGTTGCCCGGCTATCGGGAGAAACGAGGATGAAGGTGTTGACGTAGTTGGTGGTCATGCCGCGGTCCGAAACTTAGCCGATTCCGGGATTCTGCGCGCAGCAAGCCGCCGGCGCCAGCCTCGCGGCACTGCGGGACGGACCGGCGTCGTCGGGCGGATTGGGACAGGGGGCACCGCAGAAAGCCCCCGCCGGCAGGTGCCGGCGGGGGCGGTCCGGAGGACGGGATCGGAGGCGGAGGCCCGGAGGCGATTACCCTCTCAGATCCTCGGGCAACAGGTCGACCGGAAGATTCTGATACGACACGGGCCGCAGGAAGCGGCGGATCGCCATGGTGCCGACGCTGGTCGCTCCGAAATTGGTGCTGGCGGGATAGGGGCCGCCATGGACCATCGCCTCGCAGACCTCGACCCCGGTCGGGAAGCCGTTGGCCAGGACACGACCGACCTTCCGCTCCAGGATCGGCATCAGCGTACGGGCGAGATCCGTATCGGCCGCGTCCATCTGCAGGGTAGCCGTGATCTGGCCGCAGAACCGCTTCGCGATCGTCGTCATCTCGTCCGCGCTCCGAAGGCGGATCAAAAGCCCGACCGGGCCGAAGATCTCTTCCTGGAGCTCGTCATCCTCGAGGAAGGCATCGGCAGTGGTCTCGAACAGGTTGGGTCGTGCCTGACGGCCGGCGCTCTCGGTCCGCAGGATCGCCTTCACCGTGCCCTTCGCGGCAAGGCGCTCGACGCCCCGCCGGCAGGCGTCGGCGATGCCGTCGGTCAGCATGACCTGGGCATCCGTCGTCTCGATCGCCGCTTTCGCGGCCGAGACGAACCGGTCGGTTTCCGGTCCGTCCACGGCGACGGCAATGCCGGGATTAGTGCAGAACTGACCGGCGCCGAGGGTGAGCGACCCGGCCCAGCCGCGGGCGATCTCCTCGCCCCGGGCGGCCAGGGCTGCCGGCAGGATGAACACCGGATTGACGGACCCCAGCTCGCCGAAGAAGGGGATCGGCTCGGGACGGGCGGCGCAGAGATCGAACAGCGCCCGTCCCCCCCTGAGCGAGCCCGTGAAGCCTACGGCCCTGATGAGCGGGTGCTTGACGAGGGCTTCGCCGACCCGTTGGTCGGGGCTCTGTATCAGGCTGAACACGCCCTTCGGCATGCCGCAGGCAGCGACCGCCGCGACGATCGCCTCGGCGACGATTTCCGCGGTGCCGGGGTGGGCGGGATGCCCCTTGACTACGACCGGGCAGCCGGCCGCCAGCGCAGACGCCGTGTCTCCGCCGGCGGTCGAGAAGGCGAGCGGGAAGTTCGAGGCGCCGAACACCGCGACCGGGCCGATGGGGCGCTGGATCAGCCGGATCTCCGGGCGCGGGACGGGCTGCCGGTCCGGCAGGGCCTCGGTAATCCTGCGGTCGAGATAGGCGCCGTCCAGGATGTGCTGGGCGAAGAGGCGAAGCTGCCCCGTGGTCCTTCCCCGTTCCGAATCCAGGCGTGCCGCCGGAAGACCGGTTTCGCTGGTCCCGATCTCGGTGATCGCCTCGGCACGCGCCTCGATCTCGTCGGCGATGGCGTTCAGGAACTCTGCCCGGCGCGCGCGCGACGACCAGCCATATTCCCAGAACGCCTCTTCCGCGGCGCGGACGGCGGCATCGACATGGGCTTCCGTTCCGACGCTGAAGTCATGGCCGTCACCCTGGGCCGGCGAGGAGCGGAAGGTGGCCTCTCCGCCGACCCACTCACCGGCGATCAGGTGTCTGCCATGCGGTTTGAATGCGCTCATCGGTCGTCCTCGCTTAAGCGGAAAATTCGGATGCGGTTCGGCTGGTGCTCAATGTAGCGCGATCTGGATCTTCACGTCGTCCGGCCGGGCGGCGTCGGCGCGCTCGAACGCCGCGATCGCCTCGGCGAACGGGTAGGTGGCCGAGATCAGCGGCTTCACGTCGATGCGGCCGCGGGCTAGCAGGGTGACGGCCCGGTCGAACACATTGGCGTAGCGGAAGATCGTCACCATGGTGACTTCGCGCACCTGCAGCCCGACGATATCGATCGGGACGGGTTCTACCGGCATTCCGATGCAGGCCAGCGTTCCGCCGGGTCGGATGCAATCGCCGATGTCGCGGAACGCCGCTCCGGCTCCGGAACATTCGTAGACGAGATCGACGCCCCAGCCGCCTGTTTCCGCAAGCACGGCGTCGAGGAGCGCCCGTCCGCCGGCCGCGACGGGTTCAATGCCGTCGTACTGCGCGGCGATCCGCAGCTTCGCCTCTGCCGGATCATGGATCAGGACTCTTGCGCAGCCGGCGGCAAGCGCGGAGAGGGCGACAAGAATGCCGATCGGCCCGGCGCCCAGGACCAGAGCCACGTCCCCCGCCTTGACCGGGGTCTTCATCACGGCCTGGAGCCCGACGGCCAGAGGTTCGACCATTGCGCCTTCGGCCTGGCTCACATTGTCAGGCAGCCGATAGCAGAGCCTGGCCGGGTGGACCACCTCCGGGGTCAGGCAGCCGTGATCCGGCGGTGTCGCCCAGAAGGTGAGCGAACCGTCCAGATTGTAGAGCCCGATTCGGCTTGCGCGGCTGGCGAAATCGGGGATGCCGGGTTCCACGCAGACCCGGTCTCCCACCTTCAGGTCGCGGACGTTCGCACCGCATTCCACGATGGTGCCCGCGCCCTCATGGCCCAAGACCATGGGATCCTTGACGATGAAGGGGCCGATGCGCCCATGCCGGTAATAGTGCACGTCGCTGCCGCAGATGCCCACCACATCCATGCGGATGCGCACGTCGTCGGGTCCCATCCGCTGCCCGAGATCGATCTCGCGCAGACTGAGTTCCCGGGCCTTCTCCAGAACGAGGGCGATAGCCATGGCCGATCCTCAGATGCAGGTATAGCCGCCGTCGGCATTGATGACGGCGCCGGTGATCAGGCTCGACGCGTCCGATGCCAGGAACTGCACGACGGACGCGATCTCTTCCGGCTGGCCCATGCGCCCCATCGGAGTCAGGTCGAGCCACCGGTCTACGAGGCCCGGCTTGTCCTCAAGGCCGTGCAGCAGCGGCGTTGCGATGTAGGTCGGGGCGACCGCGTTCACGCGTACGCCGCGCTTCGCCCACTCCACCGCCAGCGACCGGGTGAGGTGATGTACGCCCGCCTTCGAGGCGTTGTAGTGACACTGCGGCTGCGGTGTGTTGACGATCTGCGCCGACATCGAGCCGATATTGATGATCGACCCCCTGCCGGCTTCCAGCATGCGTTTGCCGAAGGCGCGGCATGTCTTGAAGACGCCGGTCAGGTTGACATCGATGACCCGCTGCCACTCCTCGTCGGTCATCTCCTCGGCAGGGGTATTGCTCACGACGCCGGCATTGCAGACGAGGATGTCGAGCGGCGGCAGCTCCGCGGCCAGCGCGTCGAGCTGGCCCGTGTCCGTTACGTCCAGGGCGCTTGCCCGGGCACGAAAGCCGCCCTTCCTCAGAAGCTCTGCCTGTGCCTCGGCCCGTGCGGCGTCGATGTCGGTGCAGACGACCTCCGCCCCCGTTTCGGCAAGCGCCGCGGCACAGGCAGCCCCGATGCCCTGACCGGCTCCGGTCACCAGGGCCAGGCGTCCGCTCAGGTCCTGTTTCGAACGGTATGTCACGTCGCACCTCCAGGATGACAATCGGGGCGCCCGGCTCCCCGGAAACGGGCCGTCCTCACGTCAGCGGGCAGCGGAGCGGCTCGCCGCGCAGGGCGCGCATGGCCTCCTCCGCGGCCAGCCGTTGCAGCGTGTTCACCGACCTGTCCGAGAAGAAGCCGGCATGCGGCGACATGAACAGGTTCGGCGCCTGCCGCAGGGGCGAATCCGCGGGCAGGGGCTCGGCTTCGAAGACATCGAGGCCGGCGCCGGCCAAGTGCCCGCTCGTCAGGGCCGCCGCCAGCGCCGCTTCGTCGACCAGCCCCCCGCGCGAGGAATTTATGAGGATCGCGCCCTGCTTCATGCGCGCGATGGCGTCGCGCCCGATGATGTGACGTGTTTCGGGCGTCAGGGGCACGTGCAGGGACAGGATGTCGGAATGGGTGACGACGTCCTCGAGGGCGGACGCCTCGATGCCGGCCTCGCGGGCCTGATCGGCCCCGACGTAGGGATCGTAGCCGATGATCCGGCACCCGAAGGCGCTCATGCGCGCCGCATAGGCGCGGGCGATCCGCCCCATCCCGACCAGCCCGACGACCGTGTCGCGAAGTGACCGGAGGCCTGGCACCATTTCCCCGATCTTCCACCGGCCCGCCCGGATGCCGCCGTCGAAGGCGTTGAGCTTCCGGGCGAGGGCGAGGCTCATCGCCGCGGCGTGATCGGCGACCTCTTCGATGCCGTAGTCGGGGACGTTGCAGACACGGACGCCGAGCTCGCGCGCGGCCTGGAGGTCGACATTGTCGACCCCCACCCCGTAGCGGATAACGACGGCGCCCGGCGCCAGCGCCTGTTGAACGCGGCGCGTCATCGGCGCGAAGTTGTTCAGGACGACGTCCGCCCCGGTCACCGCCGCCAAGGTCTCGTCCTCGCCGCGGCACTGATGGTCGGAGAACTCGGCCCCGCAGGCTTCCGCGGCGCTTCGCTCCTGGACGACGTTGCCGAACGCCTGGTCGGTGACGACGACGCGTTTCCGCGAGGTCACAGCAGCCCCCGTTTCGCGAGGTCCCGCATCGCGGCCCGCACCCCGTAGGTCCAGGGACGCGCCCGGTCGGAGGTAGTGACCGTGTTCTTCAGCGTGCCGAGCAGCGGAGTCGATATTTCGACCGTGTCGCCCAGCTTGTGGGTGAAGCCGCCGCCCGGATGATCGCGATCCTGGGTGGGCGCGAACATCGTGCCCAGGAACAGCATGAAGCCGTCCGGATACTGGTGGCAGCTCATCGTCTGGCGGACGAGGTCGGACGGCTTGCGGCTGATCTCGGACATGTTCGACTGGCCCGACATCTCGAAACCATCGGTGCCCTTGACCACCAGGCTGACCGTCGCCTTTTCGATGTCGGCCAGGCTGAACCGATCGTCGAAGAGCCGGATGAACGGTCCGATCGCACAGGAGGCGTTGTTGTCCTTCGCCTTGCCCAGAAGCAGGGCCGACCGTCCCTCGATGTCGCGCAGGTTGACGTCGTTGCCCAGCGTCGCGCCGCGGATATTGCCCGCGCTGTCGACGGCCAGGACCACCTCCGGTTCGGGATTGTTCCAAGTCGACACCGGATTGAGGCCGATCTCCGCTCCGTGGCCCACGGACGACATCGGCTGACACTTGGTGAACACTTCCGCGTCGGGGCCGATGCCGACCTCCAGATACTGCGACCAGAGGCCTTCCTTCTCCAGCGCCTCCTTGACCCGCGCCGCCTGCTCGGAGCCGGCGACGATATTGGACAGGCTGCCGCCGATGAGCTCGCCGATTCGCCGGCGGATCTCGTCGGCGCGGGCGGGATCACCGGCGGTGCGTTCGTCGATCACCCGCTCGATCATGCTCTGGGCGAAGGTGACGCCGCAGGCCTTGATCGCCTGGAAGTCGCACGGCGCCAGAAGGCAGGGGCGCTCGGCGCCATAGCCCATTTCGGCCGGCGGAAGAACCAGATCCTCCACGCGGCCGAGGTCGTCGCCGTCAAGCGTGTCGAATCGCGATACCGGGTCGGAATCGAGAAAGTCCGAGACCGAAACGACGCTGGGAGTGACATCGACGACCCTGCCGTCTCGGACGATCACGACAGCCGGCATGCCGAGATCGGGGCGCCATACCCGCCCGACCAGGCGGGCGCTTGCGGAAGAATCGGGCAACATCCAAGGTCTCCGTGGTAGGGATAGTAGAACTATTAACACGCGCTCCGCGCCGTCAAGGGGCTTCCATCGGCCGGTTTGACGGGAGATCACGGATTTCTGCCCGCGCGAGCCGGAAAAATCACATGATTATAACGGGTTGGCTGATCTGGTCGGAAATGCGCACCTCCGACAATATCCGGCAGCGGGGTCGAGAGATGGCTTGCCCATGTAGTGGTACTAGATTAAGGTGCCCGCCCAGCGGTAAGGACACGCATACGGAATTTCGAAGGATGGATCGCGACATCTCCGCGCTTGCCGGCAAGCATTTCATCGATGGCGCCTTCCGGTCCGGGGCGGGCGGGCTGATCGACGTCGAGAATCCGGCGACCGGCGACGTCGTCGGCCGGATCGCCGCCGGGACGGAGGCCGAGGTCGACGCGGCAGTCCGGGCCGCGCGCAGGGCCTTCAAGGACTGGGCGCGGCTGCCTGCCCGGACGCGGGCCGAGGCCCTGCACCGGCTGGGAGACCTGATCGGGGCGGATGTCGACGCCATGGCCAGGACCATGACGCTGGAACAGGGCAAGCCCTTGAACGAGGCGCGCGGAGAGATCCTGAAGCTGGCCGAGGCCTGCCATTTCTATGCCGAAGAGGCGGTGCGGGTTCACGGCGAGATCGTCCCGAACGACCAGAACGGCTACCAGAGCTTGGTCGTCCGCGAACCGATCGGCGTCGTCGGCGCGATCACGCCCTGGAACTACCCCGCGGAACTCATCGGCTGGAAGCTGTGCGCCAGCCTGGCCGCCGGCTGCACGATCGTCATCAAGCCGGCCGAGCTTACGCCGTTCACGGGGCTCGCCATCGCCGCGAAGGTGGCCGAAGCGGGAATTCCCGCCGGAGTCGTCAACGTGGTCACGGGCAAGGGGTCGGTCGTCGGCCAGGCACTGGTCGAGCATCCGGACGTCGACAAGATCGCCTTCACGGGGTCGAGCCGGGTCGGCCTGCAGATTCAGCGGAGCTGCCCGAAGGTGAAGCGGCTGTCGCTGGAACTGGGCGGCAACTGCCCGATGATCGTGACGCCGTCGGCGGATCTTGCGGCCGCCGTCAAGGGCGCGGTGCGACGTTCGTTCCGCAACATGGGGCAGATCTGCATCGCCATCAACCGCATCTACGTCGCGCGTCCGGTCTATGAGGCGTTCCTGTCCGCCTTCGGCAAGGCCGCCGAGGCGCTGCGCGTCGGCAACGGGATCGACTGCCCCGATGCCGATGTCGGGCCGATGGCTTCCGCCGAGCCGCTGAACAAGACGCGCGCGCATCTGGAAGACGCGCTGGCCAAAGGCGCGCGGCTGATAGCAGGCGGCAGCGCGCCGGAAGGCCGGGACTTCGAAAAGGGCTATTTCTTCCGCCCGACGGTGGTGGCCGACTGCACGCACGAAATGCTGGTCATGACCGAGGAGACCTTCGGCCCGCTGGTCGGTGTCGCCGTCTATGACGATCTGGACGAGGCGATCCGTCTCGCCAATGACACGCCTTATGGCCTCGCCTCCTATGCCTATTCGCGCGATCTGGGCGAAGTCCATCGCCTGTCGGCGGAACTCGATTACGGCAATGTTGCGATCAACAATGTCGACGCCGGCATCATGAACGCCCCCTACGGAGGCCGGAAGCAGAGCGGCGTCGGCTACGAGCATGGGCGGGAAGGACTCTTGGAGTACTTCAACTTCAAGCATGTCCGCCTGCGTTATGCGGAGGCCTGAGATGGCGGCGCTGCTCGGG
>JAJUFW010000015.1 GCA_029263555.1 Alphaproteobacteria bacterium | reverse complement strand
GTAATGCAAGCGACGGAAACGGTGCGCCGTCGAAGTCGGTGCCAGGCCCGCCTCGCAAGGGGCGTGACATGCGGGCTGGCACGGCCGGATCTTCCTGGCATACTTAGGAATGTAACTTGGGCCCGTGCATGCTGCCGGTACGATCCAGATTCCGGCCGGAGCCCGTCCACCACCTGACCGGAGGCCTGCGGTGATCCGCCGCCGCAGTCCTGCATCCGCGCCAGGCCCATGCCGGGCACCGCGAGGGACCATCCCTGAAGTCACAACGGATGCGGGGTAAGGACATGGAAATCAACGTCAACGGTACGGTCCACCAGGTAGATGCCGAAGGCGACACGCCCCTGCTTTGGGTGATTCGCGACAATCTCGGCATGACCGGCACGAAATATGGCTGCGGGCTTGCCCAATGCGGTGCCTGCACCGTGCTGGTCGACGGCCAGCCCACGCGATCCTGCGTCACGCCCGTGGAAAACGTCGTCGGCCTGTCCGTCACCACCATCGAAGCGGTCGAGGAGGATCCGGTCGGCCGCCGCGTGGTCGAGGCCTGGGTGAAGAACCAGGTGCCCCAATGCGGCTATTGCCAGTCGGGCCAGGTGATGGCGGCCACCGCGCTCCTGAAGCAGGTCCCGCAGCCGACCGCGGACGACATCGCCGCCTACATGACGAATCTCTGTCGCTGCGGCACCTACAACGCCATCGCCGCCGCCCTGCGCGACGCCGCGGAAGCCTGAGGAGGACCGCCATGAACGCCATCCGTTCCAGGGTGTTCGACCTCGACGAGTTCCCCGAACGCTCGCCGGTCAATCTTTCCCGTCGCGGCTTTCTCGGCGCTTCGCTGGGCGCGCTGGTGCTCGGCATGGCGTTGCCCGGCGCCGTCGCCCGCGCCGGGGATGCGGCAGCGGAGGTCACGCCCGGCACACGCGTGCCGGCATTCCTCGAGATCCGGCCCGACGGGACCGTCCTACTGCGCATCCCCTTCGTCGAAGGGGGCCAGGGCGTCGCCACCGCCTTCGCCCAGATCGTCGGCGAGGAGCTCGACGTCGAGCCGGCCAGTTTCACCGTCGAGTGCGCGCCTCCCGGCGCCGATTACCTGGTGATGGGCGGCCAGCGATTCACCGGCGGCAGCTTCTCCGTCAGGTCAAGCTACGAGACGATGCGGAAGCTGGGCGCCTCGGCACGCCAGATGCTGCTGCAGGCCGCAGCCGCCCGTCTGGGCGCGCCGGCGACGGAGCTCTCGACCGAGCCGGGGCGCGTGCTTCACGCCACCTCGGGCCGCACGATCGCCTATGGCGACCTTGCCGCCGATGCCGCCGCCCTGCCGGTGCCCGGGGATGCGCCCCTAAGGGCGGAAGCGGATTTCCGCTGGATCGGTAAGCCGGTTCCGCGGATCGATGCGCGCGCCAAGTCCACCGGCAAGGCCGTCTATGCCATCGACATCAGAGTCGAGGGCATGCTGCATGCGGCGGTACAGCACGCGCCCCGCCTCGGCGCGGAGCCGGGCGCCATCGCCAATCAGGCCGAGGTGGAGGCGATGCCCGGCGTGCATTCGGTCCACCGCCTGCCGGGCGCCGTGGCCGTCGTCGCCGATCGATGGTGGCGCGCGCGCCGCGCCGTCGAGACGCTGGAAGTCGCCTGGACCGAACCGGCCCCGGATGCGGCCACGGCCATGCCCGCCGATTTCTCGACCGCGGCGCTGCGGTCGACGCTCGAGGCCGCGCCCGGCCCGGGTGTCGATGCCGAGGTCGAGGGCGACGCAGCCGCCGCGCTGGCCAAGGCGGCACGGGTGGTGGAGGCGGTCTACGACGCGCCGTTCCTGGCGCATGGCCAGCTCGAGCCGCCCTCGGCGCTCGCGCGCTGGAACGAGGATGGGACCCTCGACCTTTGGGTCCCCAACCAGGCGCCGGAGGTGTTCCAGAGCGCCGCGGCGCAGGTCGCCGGGCTCGAGCCCGAGCAGGTGAGGATCCATTCCCCGATGGTGGGCGGATTCTTCGGGCGGCACTTCAGCTAAGCATCCGCCAATCCCTTCCCGCAGGCGATATTGCTGTCCAAGGCGGTCGGCCGTCCGGTGAAGCTGATCTGGAGCCGGGAGGAGGAATTCCTGCGCGACGCGCTGCGCCCCATGGGCCTTGCCCGATTCCGCGCCGGGCTCGGGGAGGATGGCCTTCCTGTGGCGCTGGAGGCCGAGGCCGTCGGGGAAGGACCGGCCGGACGCTGGTTCGGCCACCGGCCGGATACGGCGGACTCCTCCGCCGTAGAGGGCATCGCCGGCAAGCCCTATCGGATCCCCAACCGCCGCGTGTCCCATGTCTTCATGCCGCACCCGACCGTCATCGGCTTCTGGCGCTCGGTCGGCCATTCGATGAACGACTTCTTCTACGAAACCTTCTTCGACGAGATGGCCGAAGCCGGCGGGCACGACCCCTTCGAGCTGCGGCACCGCCTGCTGGCCGACAGCCCGCGCGAGAGGGCGCTGCTGGAGGCGGTGGGCGAACTCTCGGGCGGCTGGAAGCGCGGTCCGTTCGATGCGGAAGACGGGAGCAGGCGGGCACGAGGCGTCGCCATGGCCTCGCCCTTCGGAAGCGAGGTGGCGACCATCGCGGAAGTCTCGATCGAACGGGGCCAGATCGTGGTGCACGACGTCTGGGTCGCGATCGACCCGGGCCGAATCGTCAACCCGGCCATCATCGAGGCGCAGATCAACTCGGCCGTGGCGCTCGGCCTTTCTTCGGCGCTGCTGGAAGAGGTGGTCTACGAAAACGGCCTGCCTCAGGCGCGCAACTTCGACGCCTATCCCATCCTCCCGCCGGAGCGGATGCCGCGCGTGCATGTGCGCATCATCGAGAGCGGCGAACCGATGGGGGGAATCGGCGAGCCGGGCGTTCCCGGCGTGCCGCCCGCCGTGGTCAACGCCGTCGCGGCGCTGACCGGCCGGCGCATCCGAAGCCTGCCTCTCTCGAAAGTCGATCTGGGCGATATCGGTTAGACATTCCGGACCGTTCGCGCGCCCTCTTCGTGCCCGGCCGCATTCGCGGCCGGGCACGCGGGTCCTATGCCGGCGATGCGCGTCGATCGCCGAAGCCTTTCGACCGCCTTTTGTAAACCCTTGTAAGCAGAAGAGATGCGTGAGTATGCTACGGTATGCTGCGCGTCGCTTAGTGACTGTGGGCCCGTACAAAAAAGTCTTGAGCTTACCCGGAACAAATCTCGGCGCCGGGTAATTCTCGGCGGGGAGGTTTCGAATGTTTCGTCGGGTCGTTCTTGGCCTCATCTTCCTTATCGTCGTTGCTGTCGGAGTCTCCGTGGCGATCGCCTGGCGTTCCGAGATCGAGCCGCGGGACACCGCCGAGCCGCTCGAGTTCGATCCGGCGCTGGTCGAGAAGGGCGCGGCGCTCGCGGCCGTCGGGAACTGCATCGCGTGTCACACGGTGCCCGGGCAGAAGGCGTTCGCCGGCGGACTCGCCCTGCCGACCCCGTTCGGCACCATCTACTCCACCAACATCACGCCGGATCCGGAGACGGGAATCGGCCTCTGGACCGAAGAGGCGTTCCAGAGGGCCATGCGGGAGGGCGTGGACCGGGAGGGGAACCACCTTTATCCCGCATTCCCTTATGACCACTACACGCGCGTCACGGAAGAGGATAACCGGGCGCTCTACGCCTTCCTGATGACGCGGGAGCCGGTGCGCTACACCGCGCCCGAGAACGAGCTGCCGTTCCCGATCAGCTTCCGGCCGATCCTCGCGGGGTGGAAGATCCTGTTCCTCGATGTGGGCGCGTTCGAACCGGACCCGGACCGAAGCGAGGAATGGAACCGGGGCGCCTATCTGGCCGAGGGGCTTGGCCATTGCGGTTCCTGCCATACCGCGCGGAACCGGTTCGGAGCGCTGTCCGGCCACTGGAACGGCGGCGAGGCCGAAGGATGGGCCGCCTTCGCCATCAACGAGGCGTCGCCCGCGCCCATTCCGTGGGATCGGGAAAGCCTGCATGCCTATCTGCGCAATGGCTGGCACCCGCACCATGGCGTCTCGCGCGGGCCGATGGCCGAGGTCACGGCCAATCTCGGCACTTTGCCGGAGGCGGATGTCCGGGCCATTGCGACCTATGTGGCGTCCGTGATGGGCGAGCCCACGGCCGAGCGCCGCAGTCGTGCGGACCAGATCCTGCAGGATCTCGAAGGCGATGCCGCCGAGCAGGCGGCGAGCACGGATGTGCAGGCGGTGGCGACCTCGTCCGACAGCCTCGGCGCTTCCATCTACCGGAGCGCCTGCGCGACCTGCCATGAAAGCGGGCGGCCGCAGCCGTTCGGAGGCCTCAACCTGTTCATGAGCGCGGCGGTCAACGCGCCGAACCCGCAGAATCTCATCAATCTCACGCTTTACGGGCTGCCGGCCGCCGACGGCGTCCGCAGCGCCGTAATGCCGGGCTTCGGCGCCGTCATGTCGGATGAAGAGCTGCTGGCGCTGTTCAACTACATCCGCGACCGATTCACCGACCAGCCGGCCTGGACGGATCTTCCCGAACGGCTACGCGCCACGCGCAGCGGCGAGTATCATGTGAGAATTCTGCCATCGGACGGCATCGAGAGAGGACCGTCCAACATTGGAGCGAGCGACGATGGCGATAACACTCAGAATTAACGGCGAAGCGCACGAGGTGGATGCGGATCCCGCAACCCCGCTTCTCTATGTCCTCCGCGACGATCTGCAGCTCAACGGGGCGAAGTACGGCTGCGGGCTTGGGCAGTGCGGCGCATGCACCGTCATGGTCGACGGCGAGGCCGTATTCTCCTGCGTGACCCCGATCATGCTGCTCGAGGATAGCGAGATCGTCACCCTCGAGGGCCTCGGCACGATCGACAATCCCGGCCCGGTGCAGGCGGCGTTCATCGAGAAGCAGGCGGCCCAGTGCGGCTACTGCATTCCCGGCATGATCGTGCGCGCGCAGGCGCTGCTGCAGAAGAATCCGGCCCCCAGCGACGACGAGATCCGGTCGGCCCTGTCGCCCAATCTGTGCCGCTGCGGAACTCATACGCGGATCCTGGCGGCGGTGAAGCGCGCGAGCGAACTGATGCAGTCGAACGGCGCGGCTGCCGGCCGAGGAGAGCCCGCATGAGACAGGATGACACCGGACTGCGCGTCTCCCGTCGCGCGGTGCTTGCCGGGACGGGAGCTCTGGTCCTCAGCTTCGCGAGCCGGGATCTGTTCGCCCAGCACGTTCCCCCGACGCTCCCGAACGGCGCCGAGGCGCCGCAGCTACCGGGCAGCCTTCAGAAGACGCCTCTTCTCGATGCCTGGATCAGGATCGATGCCGAAGGCCGGATAACGGTCTTCACCGGAAAGGCGGAACTCGGGCAGGGCATCAGGACCGCTCTCATCCAGGTCGCGGCCGAGGAGCTGGAGGTGGCGCCCGAGGAGATCGAGCTCGTGACCGCCGATACGGCGCGGACGCCGAACGAGGGCTTCACCGCCGGAAGCCAGTCCATGCAGTACAGCGCCACGGCGATCCGCCATGCGTCAGCGCAGGTGCGGGAGATCCTGATCGCCGAGGCCGCCCGCCGGCTCGGCGTTCCGCCGGGCGATCTGCGGGCGGAAGGCGGCCGGATCGTTCCGCCGCAGGGCGATCCGATCGGCTACGGCGAGCTGGTCTTCGACCAGCTGCTGCATGTCGAAGCAAGCCCGGACTCCAAGCTGAAGCAGCCGGACGCCTATCGGGTGATCGGCCAGTCCATGCCGCGCGTGGACATTCCGGCAAAGGTCACCGGCGGCGTGGCCTATGTCCATGATCTGCGGCTCGAAGGCATGCTGCATGCCCGCGTCGTCCGGCCGCCGAGCCAGCATTCCGAGCTGGTCGACGTCGACACGAGCAGGGTCGAGAGCATGCCGGGCGTGGTCAAGGTCGTCCGCGACGGGGACTTCCTGGCCGTGGTGGCGGAACGGGAGTTCCAGGCGATCGAGGCCATGAGGGCGCTCGCCGATGCGGCGCAATGGCGTGAAAAGCCCAATCTCCCCGATCAGGACCGGCTTCCGGAAGCCCTGCAGGCGCTGGAGCGCGAGGTCGGCACGGTCGCGGAGGCGGGCTCGCCCAGCTTCTCGGGCCAGGTCTTCGAGGCGACCTTCACGCGCCCCTATCAGATCCACGGCTCCATCGGTCCGTCCTGCGCCGTCGCCGTGGCGAATGAAGAAGGGCTGACCGTCTGGTCCCACACCCAGGGCGTCTATCCGGACCAGGACGCGATTGCCGAGATGCTCGGTATGCCGGTCGAGCGCGTCCGCGTGATCCACATGGAAGGCGCGGGCTGCTACGGCCACAATGGCGCGGACGATGCCGCGGCCGATGCTGCGCTCATCGCCACCGCGGTTCCCGGCCGTCCTGTCAGGGTGCAATGGATGCGCGAGCAGGAGCACGCCTGGGAGCCCTTCGGCGCGGCCATGGTGACCAAGGTACGTGCCACGCTCGACGCGAACGGCCGCATCGACAACTGGGCGTTCGATCTGTGGAGCAACGTCCACTCGACTCGGCCGGGTGGGGCGGGCTCGCTCATCGCGGCGCGTCACCGGGCGGAATCGGTCACGCCGCCGCCCTCGCGGCTGCAGATCACCCAGGCGGGGAACGGGGACCGCAACGCCGATCCGCTCTATGTCCTGCCGAACAAGCGCGTGCTCTGGCACTTCCTGCCGGACATGCCGCTGCGCGTCTCCGCCATGCGCGCTTTGGGCGCCTATGCGAACGTGTTTTCGATCGAAAGCACCATGGACGAGCTGGCGATCATGGCCGGCGCCGACCCGGTCGAATTCCGGCTGCGGCATCTGGAGGACGAACGGGCGCGCGAGGTCGTCGAGGTCGCGGCCGAGCGCTTCGGCTGGTCGAGCGAGCCGCTGCCCGCCAACCGCGGTCGGGGCTTCGGCTTTGCGAGGTACAAGAACCTTGCCGCCTATCTCGCCGTCGCCATGGAGGTGGAGGTCGAGCCGGAGACCGGCCGGGTGCGGGTCGTGCGCGCCGTCAGCGCCATCGACGGCGGTGAGATCGTCAACCCGGACGGTGTCATCAACCAGACCGAGGGCGGGATTCTCCAGACCATCAGCTGGACGCTGTACGAAGCCGTCACCTTCGACAACACGCGGGTGACGAGCGTCGACTGGAGCACGTATCCCATCCTCCGGTTCAGGGACGTGCCGGACAGCGTGGAGGTCCACATCGTCAATCGGCCGGGGCAGCCCTATCTGGGCGTCGCCGAGGCGGCTCAAGGTCCCGCCGCAGGGGCGCTGGCGAACGCGGTCCGGAATGCGATCGGCAAGCGCATCTACGACATCCCCCTGACCCGGGAACGGGTGCGGCAGGCGATCGGCGTCTGACGGCGTCCCATGCGGTCCATCGCCCGATGACAGGCGATGGGCCGCATGGCTGCGTCACGCGCCGTCGAGCCGATCCTTATGTCTGCGACGGCGCCGCAAGCAGAATTCTACCTCTGCGTCTTCTTCTCGCTCCCTCTGCCCCGATGCCCTTCGGCGCGTAACGGTCCCTCCGGTGCGGCCGGTCGCTTGGGGATCGGGAGACCGGCGTTCGACGAGGTTCCCTGTCGCCCCGGGGGAACCGGGGAGCGGCTTCGGCTCTTGGAACCCTCGAGGTCAGGTACCCCGGCCGGAGGGCCGATCGCGCCGACGACGTCGACGGCTGCCCGGCGATCGCCCCTTTGGTCGGCGGCCGCCCGTGACGTGTCCTGCAGAGGAGTGTCGCCCCATGGAAGTCATCGGTTATGCGGCGCGAGGTGCCGACACGCCGCTTGCGCCCTATTCGTTCGAGCGCCGGGCGTTGCGTCCGAACGATGTCGCGATCGATATCCTCTATTGCGGCGTCTGTCACAGCGATCTGCACATGGCGCGGAACGACTGGGGCATGACCGGCTATCCGATCATTCCGGGCCACGAGATCGTCGGCCGGGTGACCGCCGTCGGAAGCGATGTCACTCGCGTTCAAGCCGGTGACGTGGTCGCGGTCGGATGCATGGTCGACAGCTGCCAGCGTTGCGACCAGTGCCGCAAGGGGGAGGAGCAGCTCTGCCGCGAGGGCATGACCATGACCTACGGTTCTCCGGACCGAAACACCGGAGAGATCACCCAGGGCGGCTATTCGAAGCATGTGGTCGTCCGGCAAGAGTTCGTCCTTCGGGTGCCGGAAGGGCTGGACCTTTCACGCGCCGCGCCGCTGCTGTGCGCCGGGATCACCACCTATTCGCCGCTGCGGGCCGCGGCCGTGGGACCGGGCAGTCGGGTCGGGATCGTCGGGCTCGGCGGGCTCGGCCACATGGCCGTCAAGCTCGCTTCCGGCCTCGGGGCCCATGTGACCGTTCTGAGCCGCAGTCCCGACAAGATGGCCGATGCCCGGGCGCTCGGCGCCGATGCGCTGCTGGTCTCGACCGACGAGCAGGCGATGGCTGCGGCCCAGTCGAGCTTCGACCTGATCATCGACACCGTTCCGGTGCGGCACGACCTCAACGCCTACCTGCCGCTCTTGGACGTGGACGGAACCCTGGTGATCGTCGGGCAGGTCGGCCCGGTCGGCGAATTGATGACGCCGCCGATGCTCTTCGGGCGGCGTCGGATCGCGGGTTCCCTGATCGGGGGTATCGCCGAAACCCAGGAGCTGCTGGACTTCTGCGGGCGCAAGAACATCCTGCCCGACTGCGAGATGATCCGCATCGAGCAGATCAACGAGGCTTTCGAACGCATGGTGCGCTCCGACGTCCGCTACCGTTTCGTCATTGACATGTCGTCTCTGACCGCGGCTTCGGACTGAACGAAGGGACCGGATCGGGGATACCGTCCTGCCGGAACCGGCTTGCGGGCGCATCCTTGGGAGAAGGCAGCGGTCATGAATATCCAGCGCAACGGGTCGAACCCGTCGAGACAGGGGCCGTCGGATTATTTCACCGGTTCCGTACGGCTCGACTCGCCGTTCCAGGCGCCCCAGCCGGCGCGGGTCGGCGGGGCCGTCGTGACGTTCGAACCCGGTGCCCGCACCGCCTGGCACACCCATCCGCTCGGCCAGACGCTGATCGTCACCGCGGGGCTCGGCTGGGCGCAGCGGGAAGGCGGTCCGGTAGAGGAGATCCGGCCCGGCGACGTGGTCTGGTTTCCCCCGGGGGAGAAGCATTGGCACGGCGCGACGCCGACCACCGCCATGACCCATATCGCGATCGCCGAGTCGGCGGACGGCCGGTCGGTCGATTGGCTGGATCCTGTCACGGAAGAGCAGTATCTCGCCGGGCGGCGGTCGGGATAGAGTTGGACGCGCCCGCCGGGCCGGCGATACGGGCCGGATTGGCGTGATCTGTCCGCTATTTGTCCCGGACCGGGATTTTTGCCTTGAAGCGCGGCATCTAGTGTCTCTCCCATGGTCCATGCCTGGAGAACACCACATGTCCGCCGATACCGCACTTCTTGTCATCGACGCCCAGGAATCCTTCCGCCATCGCCCCTATTTCCGGGAGCAGGGCCTGCCGGCCTATGTCGCTGCCCAGCAGGCGCTGATCGACGGCGCGAAGGCGGCCGGGATCCCCGTCGTCCAGATCTTCCATATCGAGGAGACGGGCCCCTTCTCCGAGGCGTCGGGTTTCGTTGCGCCGCTCACGCCGCTGCGCATCGACCCTGACGCGGTTTTCCGGAAGCGCCGGCACAGCGCACTTGTCGGAACGGGGCTCGACGTCTGGCTGACGGAACACGGCATCCGGCGTGTCGTCGTCTCCGGCATCCGGACCGAGCAGTGCTGCGAGACGACCACCCGGCATGCCTCCGATCTCGGCTATCTGGTCGATTTCGTTGGCGAGGCGGCGCTGACCTTCCCGATGGTGGATGAGGCGGGCCGGGAATGGAGCGAGGAAGAGATCCGCGCCCGCACCGAGCTTGTCCTGGCCGGCCGCTTCGCCCGGATCCTGACGGTCGAGGAAGCGCTGAGGGGCTTTCGCCAAAGGGCCGCCGCATGACCGGCAACGGGCCGCAGAGGACGATCCCGGTCTTCGTGGTCGTGCCGCCGCGCGCCCTCCTGCTCGACATCGCCGGGCCGATCGAGGTGCTGCGCAAGGCCAATCTGGAGCAGGCGTCGGTGCGCTTCGACGTCGCCTATGTAGGGCCCGCGGCCGAGGTCCGCAGCTCCATCGGCCTCAACCTCGCCGGCGTGGGGCCGCTTCCGGAAGCGCTCCCGGACGACGCGATGGTGGTGATCTCGGGGACCACGGACCAGACGCTGGGCCAGGCCGCCGACAGCCGGCGTGAGGATGCCCCGTTGGAGGTCGCGATCGTGGACTGGCTGAAGCGGACCGTCCGCCCCGGGATCCGTCTCGTGACCATCTGTTCGGGCGCGCTGCTGGCGGCCCGCGCGGGGCTTCTGGACGGGCATGACTGCACGACCCATCACGGCGTGATCGACGAGCTTCGCCGCCTTGCCCCGAGGGCCCGGGTCCGGGACAACCGCCTATTCGTCGAGGATCGGGAACGGCTGACCAGCGCCGGGATCACCGCCGGCATCGATCTCATGCTTGCCGTCGTGGCGCGCGAGGCGGGGCACGGCACGGCGCTTGCGGTCGCCCGCTATCTCGTCGTCTATCTCAGGCGCGGGGGAGGCGATCCCCAGCTTTCCCCGTGGCTCGAGGGACGCAACCACATCCATCCGGCGATCCACCGGGTGCAGGACGCGGTCGCCGCCGATCCCGCCCGCGCCTGGTCCGTGGAAGGGCTGGCGAGGATCGCCGCGACAAGCCCCCGCAACCTGTCGCGCCTGTTCAACGAGCATGCCGGCATGAGCGTCACCGATTACGTGAACCGGATGCGGGTCGCGCTTGCCCGGGAACTGGTCATCGGGTCGCGGCTGGACATGGAGAGCGTCGCCGAGCGGGCAGGCTTTTCCTCGACGCGCCAGTTCCGAAGGGCATGGAGCCGGCTGCACGAGGCACCGCCCGCTCGTCTGCGTCGGGCCGCCCTGGCGGATCGGGACGCCGGCAGGACCGGTCCGCCGGACCGCGGCGGGTTCAGGAACGTGCCGCGATCGTCGCCGCGGCCCCACCCATGAAGGCGGCGGCGGTCCGGTTCAGCAGCTTCAGCGCCCGCGGGGTCCTGAGCAGCCATCGCGCCTGGGCCGCCAATGCCAGATAGGGCACGAGAACCAGCAGGAGAACGACCACCGTGCAGAGCGCCAGCAGCCCGTAATCGGCGACGGTCACCGTCCGCAGGTCGACCAGCGTCGGGGTCAGCGCGAGATAGAAGATCATGGTCTTCGGATTGCCGAGCGTCACCAGCAGGCCCGCGAGAGCGCTGGAGAGGGCGCCGCCGTTCGCCCGGCGCGCCTCGATCTTTTCGGTCATGACGCCGGACGTCCAGAACTTCCAGGCGAGCCATGCGAGATAGGCGACCCCCGCCCATTTCACGATGAGGAACACGGTCCCGAAGGTCTGGGCCAGGACGGCGAGGCCCAGGATCACCGCGGTCAGATAGGTGAGATCGCCCAGCACCAGGCCGAACGCCATGAAGAGCGAGGAGCGGAAGCCGGAGCCGAGCGCGCGGGCGACAAGCGCGGTGACGCCCGGCCCCGGAATGGCTGCGGCCAGCGCCAGCGCGCCGCCATATGCGATCAGTCCCGTAAGGGTCATTGCCTGGTCCCCGCTACCGGATTCTCCTGGATCCCGGGAATTTAGCCGGATCCCGATCGATCCGGAAAGGGGCCGCTGGCGGGGGGACGACGCGCATCTCCCCGAGCGCCGTAGAGGGACGGTTTTCGAGGAAAGTGCCGATCCCCTTCAGACAGGCGACGGATGCGGCGCCGCCCGGAACCGCCAACGGAGAAGGGCGGCCGCGGCCAGTGCCAGGGCGGCGAGGGCAAGGGAGACATGGAGAGCCCCGATGGCCCCGAACGCCTCGATGATGCCGGAATAGACGACCGGCGCCAGCGCCGAGGCGAAGAAGGCGGGCGCGGTCAGCCTCCCCGCCACGCCGCCGTAAGAGCGATGGCCGAACAGCACGAGCGGCAGGGTCCCCCGTGCGATCGTCAAGAGCCCGTTGCCCGCGCCGAAGGCGAGCGCGAAGAGAGCGCCGGCGACGGCAGATCCGGCGCCCGCCAAGCCGCATCCGAACGCGATCGGGAGAAATCCGGTCGCCAGGAGGGCCAGGGCCGGCGGCGGAAGCCGCCGTCCGAACACGACTTCGCAGAGCCGGGCAGAGGATTGGCCGATGCCGCGGAGCGTCGAGAGCCAGACGGCGAGACCGGCACCCATGCCGAGTCCCGACATGATTCCGATCATATGGGCGGACATTCCGGCGCCGAGGAAGCCGGTGACGGCGATAATGAGGATGTAGCTCGCTCCGGCAATCCTTTCGTCCCAGCGGGTCCGGGCCAGCGGCAGGGGCTCGGGCGGATCGCCGGCCCCCGGGGCGTACCGGCCGGCCGGGATGGTCAGGTGCAGGCACGCCGTACCCAGGGCGAAGAGCGCGTAGACGGCGACGGCCCCGCGCCAGCCGAGCGCATCGGAAAGCAGGTGGCCGATCGGCCAGAACACCGAGGATGCGAGACCGCCGAGCAGCGTGATCTGCGACATTGCGCGTCGCGCGGTCATCCCGCCGATCCGGGCGACGGCGGCAAAGGCGGCCTCATAGAGGGTCATGCGCATCCCGAGCCCGATGCACGCCCAGGAGAGATCATAGGCCAGGAGGTCCCGGGACTGGCTGAGGCCAAGGCATCCGGCCGCAAGCAGGAGGGAGCCTCCGGTCATCACGGGCCGTCCGCCATGCGCGTCGATGAGCCGCCCGACGAAGCCCGAGGTCAGGCCCATGATGATCAGCGCACCGGAGAACCCGCTATAGGTCATCGGCATCGGCCACCCGAAGTCGCGAGTGATCGCGTCGCCGAAGATCGCGATCAGATAGTAGGAGATGCCCCACGAGACGAGCTGCGACAGCCCGAGTCTGAGGGAAAGCCCGGGCCCGATCATGGCCGGACACCGGCGCGGCCCGACCGGGCGCAGAGGCGCATCACTCCGCAATGGGCTGTCGCCGCAGTCGCGGCGGATTTCCAAATAGCTGACAAGGCGAAGCCTCCGTTCCATTGGCTGGAGGCATGATGCAGCGGTGGGTTCTTCTGTGTTAGATTATGGTTCTCATGCAGATAATAAAGCTTGCTTATAGATGAACGGCTTCAGGCTGGACCATCTCGAGACCTTCGCCACGGTCGTCGAACTGGGGAGCTTCTCCGCTGCCGCGGAGCGCGCCGGCATCAGCCAGCCGGCGGTCAGCCTGCAGGTCCGGCAGTTCGAGCGGCAGCTCGGGGTCCGGCTGATCGAGCGTGTGGGAAAGCGGGCGCAGCCGACCGCCGCCGGCGCCGAGCTTCTGATCCATGCCCGGCGCATCCGGGAGGAGGTTGCGGCGGCCCTGGCGTCGGTCGCGCCGCACAGGGACGGGGCGATCGGACATGTCAGGATCGGCACGGGCGCGACCGCCTGCATCTATCTGCTGCCCCCGATCCTGCGTAGGGTGAAGGAACGCCTGCCCGGCCTGGAGATCACGGTGCGGACGGGCAACACCGGGGATATGGTCAAGCTGGTCGAGGGCAATGCGATCGACCTCGCGCTCGTGACGCTGCCGGTCCGCGGCCGTTCGCTCGACATCACCAAGGCGTTCGAGGACGAGCTTGTCGCCGTCTTCCCCGCGAGCGAGCCGCAGCCGCCGGGCCCGGTGACGCCCGGCCTTCTCGCCGGGAAGCCGATGCTGTTCTACGAGGGGGGCGGCAATACCCGCCACATCGTCGACCGATGGTTCGCCGCCGCAGGGCATGCGCCGAAGCCGGCCATGGAGCTGGGCAGCGTCGAAGCCATCAAGCAGCTCGTCGGGGCCGGTCTCGGATGGTCGATCCTGCCCCGGCTTGCGATCAGCGGGACCGCTGGCTTGGGCGGAATCGCGACGGCATCGCTCAGACCAAGGCTGGTCCGCTCGCTCGGCATCGTGCTCAGGCGCGACAAGCATCTTGGCCGAGGGCTGCGCGAAGTGCTGCGGAGCATCCACGAGGCCCGAGGCGACTGAAGCGGGGGAACCCAGCAGACCCGCGGATCCGGTCCTGCGGTCGTCGCGCGTTCAGACGATCGACGACGGGGCGCCGAAATCCGACAGGATGCGGGCGGCGGAGGCGCGCAGGATGTCGAGCTTCCCTTCCAGCCCGGGCTGGAGAAGCCTACCGTTCCTTTTCCGGATCCTGCCTCCGATGATTACGGTGTCGACATTCCGCGGACCGGCCTGGAGCAGGATCGACGGTACCGGCTGCGCCACCGGGAACAGGTTCGGATCCGCGGCTCTCAGCATCACCACGTCCGCCTCCTTGCCCGGCGTCAGGGATCCGATCCGATGATCGAGACCGGCCATGCGGGCACCGCCGATGGTCGCCCAGGCCAGCGCCTCGGCCGTTGGTATGGTGATCGACGCCGGCCCCCGGCCGGTCGCCGCGATTGCGTCCAGATTGTCGAGTAGTCGGGCGCATTGCAGCGTGAAGCGGGCGACCGTGAACATGTCGCTGCCCATGCCGGACTCGATGTCGGAGCCGACGGAAATCACCCCGCCCAGGGTGCGCAGCCGGTTCGTCAGGGGCCGTCCGAAGCCCATCTGCATCTCGACCTCGGCCGTGACGGTGAAGGTCGCGCCGTGGTCGACCAGCAGGGCGAGGCAGTCGTCGCCCAGGATGTTGCCGTGAACGATGTTGATCCGCGGGCCGATCAGGTCGGTGCCGGCGCACAGGCGCTCGAACCCGTCGGGGACCATCATGGGGCCGCTCACATGCATCGAGGCGACGAGCCCCAGTTCGCGCGCGAGTTCCAGATCGGTCCGCGTCACGTCATAGACGGACATGCCCGGGCCCAGGATGGCGAGACCAAGCGTCACCAGCCGGT
>JAJUFW010000703.1 GCA_029263555.1 Alphaproteobacteria bacterium | reverse complement strand
TCAGCCAGCGGCCCTGCCCGTCGCGACCGAAATACATCCCGGCGTGCTGCAGGGAGTCATCCTCGAACAGGAGCTTCGGCCCGACGGCGCCCAGCCCGTCCTCGGCCGCGATCCTGCCCGTCAACGTCTGAATCCAGCCGGGAGCCATCGGGATCACGTCGGAATTGACGAGGGCGAGATAGCGTCCGCGGGCAATCGCCGCGCCGGCATTGTTGGCCGCGGCATAGCCGTAGTTGGCCGGCATGACGACCAAGGTCATCGGCAAGTCGTAAAGGCCGTGAAGGCCCCGGAGGAGGTGTTCGACCTCGCCCCGCTGTTCGGGGGAATCGAGCACATAGATCAACTCCGTTCCCCGGAAGAAGGGGTCGGTCGCGAAGGCCGCGATCTGGAAGCGAAGGAAGTCCAGCGTCCGGTAGAGCGGGATCAGGACGGTCGCTTCCGGCGCCCCGGGTTGCGTGCCGAACCGGATCGCCTCGGCCTCGCGCCGCCGGCCCAGATGTCGGGCGTGGAGCGCGGCCGCGGCAGGGGCGATGCAGGTCTCCAGCGCCGCGTCGGTCATTCGGAATGCCGGGATGCTGCCCAGAACCGCTGCGCGGGCGGCGGCCGGGTCCAATGGCTGCGCCGGCGAAATCAACGGAATGACCGCTCCTGACTTCAGGCGCAGCTCGAACCGATGCTGCAGCAGCGGCACCTGGGCAGGGGCGTCGGGAAGATAGGTGACGAAGCCGGACACGGAGCCGGTGGGGCGGCGCGCCTTCTTCGCGATGTCGTCGCGCGGGAAACGGTGCCAGGGCGCGGACAGCACGCGCGACTCCCCGAGCGGCGAGATCGCCGCGACCTCGGCCACGAGTTCGTGCGGATCGTGCATCCAGCCCCCGACGAAAAGCCCGCTTCCGTCCGAGATCGCCAGTTCGAAGTCCGCGGCGATGCGATCGAACGTCGTGACCTTGCGTGGAGTGAGCGGAAGGCAGACCTGCATCTCCTGTACCAGTGCCGCGGCCCGGGGGTCGGCAGCAGCGGTGCCGGCGATGGAGCCCGCGATATATTCCCGGAGCGCCGGGGGGAGGGCGGTCTTGCGTTCGAGCCAGGAGAGAAGGGAGGGTGGGGCCGCCGTCAGGCCTTCGACCCGCCGGCAGGCGATGCCCTTTTCGCCGATCAGGACAAGAACCGGTGCGGCCAGGTCATCCCCGGGCAACCGCTCGATCGCAAGATGGAAGGGAGCCGCGTCCCCGCGGGGCGCGGGCGAGATCAGCGGCAGAAAGGCCGAGGCGTGCACCTCGCCGTCGCCGATGCGGTAGATCGCCGTCACCTTTCCGAGGCCGGCGGGCAGGGATCCGGAAACCAGCCACAGGCGGTCGGAGAGGGCAAGCTGGGCCGTCGCGACGGCCATTCGCGGTGAAAGCGCTTCTGCCAGCCGCCGGCAGCCCAGGGCGAGGGGGCGGTTGCGTGAGAGCTGAAAGGCCGTGCGGCAGAAATTGAGAACCAGGCGCACCACCCGCATGCGGGCGGACGGCCCCAGGTCGTCCAGCAGCGCTGCCGGATCGAGCGGGCCGGGGCGGGGTTCCTCGTCGAGGCGTGCTTCCGCGACGACGTTGCCTGCGCCGTCGACGATGCGCAGCTGACTGCCTTGCCGCCAGCGGAAGAT
>JAJUFW010000120.1 GCA_029263555.1 Alphaproteobacteria bacterium | reverse complement strand
GGGCGCGGCGCTGGTATGCCCGCTACGGCAGGTGGTCACTGCTGCTCAGCTGGCTTCCCATTGTCGGCGATCCCCTGACCGTCGTAGCCGGCATGGCCCGGGAGTCCTTGGCGACCTTCCTGCTGCTCGTCTCCATCGCCAAGGCCGGGCGCTATCTGGCGCTGGCCGCGGCGACGCCCGCCACCCTTTGAAGCCCGGCCGGAATCGCCCGCGCCCGAAGACGGCGCGGCACCAAATAGACAGCACATTCTAAAACGTGTATTCTAATTGCATGGTCAGGACGGCTCGCTTCTCCAGGAACGACTTCATCGACGCCACCATGGCGCTGGTGGCGGAGGGTGGTCCTGCTGCCGCCACCATGCAGGCGATCGCCCGGCGGGTCGGCGCCCCCACCGGGTCGATCTACCATCGCTTCGACTCCCGCTCGGCCGTCCTTGGCGCTGCCTGGAACACCGCCTACGCCTCCTTCGTCGGGGCCGTGGCTCCATTGCTGCGCCGGGGTCGTCCGCGTGAGGCGGCGCTCGCTATCCTGCGCTGGTCCCAGGAGGACGGGCATCGCGCCCGGTTCCTGCTCCTGAACGAGCCGGCCACCCTTTTCGAGGACATCCCGCCTCCGCCGCCGCTCCGCGAGGAGCTCGAGAAGCTGGAGTACGAGCTTGACGCCGCCTTCCAGGACTGCGTCGCCGCAGGCGGGGGCAGGACCGACGACGACGAGGCGCTGGCGCGGGCGAAGTTCCTGATCTTCGACGCGCCCGTTGCCATTCTCCGCCCATACCTTGCGAAAGGCAGCCCAGTGCCGCCCTTTGCGGAGCGGATGATCGACGAGCTTCATGCCGGAATGCCCATCGCCGCCACGCATGGCCGGGCCATGCGGCCCGCCACCATCGCGTGAGCCGACCGCCTTCTCCCAAACCGCCCTGGATCGCCGATGACCGACCGAGCCTATCGCCGAAGCATAAAGCTGCACTCGTTCGAGGATTTCGCCGGAATGCGGGCCGCCGGCCAGCTTGCCGCGGCGACGCTGGACATGATCACCGCGCATGTCCGGGCCGGCATCACGACGGCCGAACTCGACCGCCTCTGTCACGAGTTCGTGCGCGACCACGGCGGCACGCCCGCCTCGCTCGGTTACCGCGGCTACGCCCATGCGACCTGCATCTCGATCAACCACGTCGTCTGCCACGGCATCCCCGGCGAGCGAAGGCTGATGGAGGGCGACATCCTCAACATCGACCTCGCGGTGATCGTCGACGGCTGGCATGGCGACAGCAGCCGCATGTATGCGGTCGGGAAGATCGGCAGGCGCGCCGAGCGCCTGATCGACGTGGCGTACGAGGCCATGATGCGGGGCATCGGGGCAATTCGTCCCGGCGCGACGGTCGGCGACATCGGTTTCGCCATGCAGGCCTATGTGGAGGCGGAGCGCTTCAATGTCGTCCGCGACTTCTGCGGCCACGGGCTGGGTCGCGTCTACCACGACGCGCCGGACGTTCCGAACTACGGCCGCCCCGGCGACGGACCCGAACTGCGGCCCGGGATGTTCCTGACGGTCGAGCCGATGGTCAATGCAGGCCGGCCGGACGTGAAGATCCTCAATGACGGGTGGACGGCCGTTACCCGCGACCGCAGCCTCTCCGCGCAGTTCGAGCACAGCGTCGGGGTGACGGAGACCGGCTGCGAGATCTTCACCCTCTCGCCTGCCAATCTCACGAAGCCGCCCTATCCGCCCGCCGGATAGAGGTTCCCCGGTCGGCGCCTATCCGGGCTCGCGGCTCTCCGCCGGGAACCCGGCCGCGACGCCATAGCCCGGGCGCGCCTGGCCGACCGGAAGCAGGACCGGCCGATGGCGGCGCTTCCGCCGGACGT
The DNA here is from genome assembly GCA_029263555.1 of Alphaproteobacteria bacterium. Classification (GTDB taxonomy): domain Bacteria; phylum Pseudomonadota; class Alphaproteobacteria; order DSM-16000; family Inquilinaceae; genus JAJUFW01. The sequence continues at coordinate 5,833 of JAJUFW010000120.1, read as the reverse complement.
TGCTGGTCTGGTAGAGCTGCTTGGAGGCTTCGATCATGACCACGCCCGAGAAGGTCTCGAACCAGCGGAGCCCCACCTCCTCCCACGCCGTGGCCGCGCCCAGAAGGAACCGCGCCCTGAGCGGCGGGATATAGAGCGCCCCCGTCGAGCGTTGCGGCACGAAGGAGTGGTCCCGCAGCATGCGCGAGAGCTGGGAGGCGCTGTAGGGGCGGCCATGGCCGAAGGGCGTCCGGTCCGTGCGGGCCCAGATGCCACGCCGGTTCGGCACGATCGCGAGCAGCCGGCCGCCGCCGGCGAGAACCCGCCAGCATTCCCGCATCAGCCCGGCCAGGTTCTCGGTCACCTCGAGGCCGTGCAGCAGGATGATGCGGTCGACCGACATGTCGGGCAGCGGCAGCTCCGCCTCTTCGGCGAGCGCCGTCAGCCCGAGCCCGTCCGGCGGCCAGCGCGTCACCCCCTGGCGCGCCGGCATGACCGCCAGCACCCGCTCGGCCTCGTCGCGGAAGGTCCGCAGCAGCGGGGTCGCGTAGCCCAAGCCCAACACGATCTCTCCGCGCACGTCCGGCCAAAGCTGGCGAATGCGCCGGCGCAGGATACGCCGGGCCATCTGGCCAAGGCTGGTATCGTAGAACTCGCGCAGATCGACGACGTCGGTGTACATTCCGGCCACTCCGGTCCTGGATCTCTGCCCCGCGACAATTCCATATTAGCAAATCCTTGTCGCAACCGGGACCGCCGGTCCGGTACCCGCTCGAAAGGATACAAGTTCCCGTGTCGCTCCCCTTCGCCGGCATTCGAACGTTTCTCGACGCGCCCCATCGCCGGGAACCCGACGGCGCGCCGAATCCGGTCGCGGTCATCGGCCTGCCCTTCGACGGCGGGACAGTGTTCCGGCCGGGCGCGCGGCTGGGCCCCGCGGCGATCCGGGACATGAGCAAGCTTCTCACCGGGGACGACCATCCCGAGCTGGGCCTCTCCCCGGCCGACAGGCTTGGCCTGTTCGACGCGGGCGACGTGGTGGCGGAGATCGGCGATATCGACGGCACGCTGCGGGCGATCGAGGAGACCGCCTCCCGGTTGATCGACCAGCATTGCCATCTGGTTTCGCTGGGCGGCGACCACACCGTCACCCTGCCCGTGCTGCGCGCACTCGCGATGCGGTACGGCCAGCTTTCGCTGGTCCAGTTCGACGCCCATCCGGACACCTGGCCGGGCGGCGACGCCACGCCCGCCTTCCACGGCTCGCCGATCCGGATCGCGATCGAGGAAGGCCTGATCGATCCCGAAAGCTCGATCCAGATCGGCCTCCGGTCGCCGGTCCAGCGCGACGTGGCGGCCTGGACGCGGGCGAGCGGCCTGACCGGCATCACCGCCGAGGAAGTCCATATGGGCGGCATCGAGCGGATCGTGCAGCGCGTTCAGGAAACAATCGGCCGGCGCCCCGCCTATCTCACCTTCGACATCGACGTCCTGGATCCGTCCCAGGCCCCCGGCACGGCAACCCCGGAGATCGGCGGCTTGTTCTCGTGGCAGGCCGTCGGCATGGTGAAACGGCTTGCGGACCTGCCCTGGGTCGGCATGGACGTGGTCGAGGTCGCGCCGCCCTATGACCACGCCGGGATCACGGCGCTTGCCGCGGCCACCATGGTCTGGACCTATCTGTGCCACCGGGCGGCGCGCTTTGACGGGAGTGCCGAAGATGCCTGAACTGGAAACCTCGCTGATCCCAGCCTTCAGCGACAACTACATCTATCTCCTGCGGGATCCGGCGACGGGCACGGTCGCGGTCGTCGATCCCGGCGCGGCGGAGCCGGTGGCGGACGCGCTCACGGCCCGTGGCTGGCCGCTTCACCTGATCCTTGTCACCCATCATCACGCCGATCACACCGGCGGCAATCTCGCGCTCAAGGAGCGCTACGGCGCCCGCATCCTGGGCCCGGCGGCCGACCGCAACCGAATCCCGGGGCTGGACGAGGGGGTCGCCGAGGGCGACACCGTCCGGGTGGGCGATGCCGCCGCCCGCGTGATCGAGACGCCCGGCCACACCTCGGGCCACATCTCCTTCCACTTCGCCGAATCCGATGCGCTGTTCTGCGGCGACACCCTGTTCTCGCTCGGCTGCGGGCGCCTGTTCGAAGGGACGCCGTCCACCATGTGGCAGAGCCTGCTGAAGCTGCGGGCGCTGCCCGACGAGACGAAGGTTCACTGCGGGCACGAATACACGGCCTCCAACGCCCGTTTTGCCCTGTCGGTGGACGGCCGGAACCCCGACCTGATCCGCCGCGCGGCCGAGATCGAGGAATTGCGGACCCGGGGCGAGCCCACCATCCCCGCCTCCCTGGGCGAAGAGAAGCGCGCCAATCCCTTCCTGCGCGCCGACGATCCGGCACTTGCCGCCGCGCTGGGCATGGAGGCCGATCCGGTGGCCGTCTTCGCCACGCTCCGCGCGCGCAAGGACGCCTTCTGAGACGCGCCCATGACACCTTCGGACATCATCCGCCAGCTCGGCATGCAGCCCCACCCGGAGGGCGGCCATTTCGTCGAGACCTGGCGCGACCCGGGCGGAACCGGCGGCCGCGGCAGCGGGACCGCGATCTACTACCTGCTGCAGGCAGGGGAACGGTCCCACTGGCACCGGGTGGACGCAACGGAAATCTGGCACTGGTATGGCGGGGCGACGCTCCGGCTTTACATCTCGCCCGATGGCCGGCAGTCGACCCCCGTCCTGCTGGGGCCCGATCTCGCCGCGGGGCAGCGGCCCCAGCGGATCGTGCCGGCCGGACACTGGCAAGCGGCGGAAAGCCTGGGCGACTGGACCCTGGTCGGCTGCACGGTCAGCCCGGCCTTCGTATTCGAAGGGTTCGAGCTGGCGCCGGCCGGCTGGCAGCCCGGCGAAGGATGAGGGAGGGCAGCGGCCGCATCATTGCCGTCGCGGATCCGCCCCGACTGTCGTAGAGATATGCCCCATGTCTCGTCCTGCCCGGCGCGGTGCCGGGCGGGCGTCGTCCGGGGGCAATCCAATTGTCATCTCCAACGATCATCGCTGCCGGTGCGCCGACCGGCGACCGGATCCTTCGCGGCATTCTCTTCGCGGTTCTGACCTTTGCCCTCTTCGCGGGCATGGATGCCACCGTGAAATGGCTGAGCGCCGACTATGCCGTCGGCCAGATCGTCTTCATCGTCGCCGGGACGGCTCTCGTCCCCGTCGGGCTCTTCGTCGCCGGGAACGGGGGCCTGCGCGCCCTGAAGCCCCGCTCCCCCGGACGTGTCTGGCTGCGGGCGGCGCTGGTTGCGGCAAGCACGCTCTGCACCCTTCAGGGCTTCGCCAGCCTGCCCCTCGCCGAAGGCTACGCGATCGCCTTCACGGTGCCGCTGCTGGTGACGGTGCTGTCCGTCCCGCTCTTGCGGGAAGCGGTCGGCATCCATCGCTGGTCGGCCGTCGCGGTGGGGTTCGCCGGGGTGATCGTGATGCTGCGGCCGGGCTTCCAGACGCTGACGCCGGGGCATTTTCTCATGATCGCCTCCGCCCTGCTCTTCGCCTCGTCGCTGATCGTCCTCCGCCGTCTCGGGCGCAGCGAAAGCGGCCCCGCCCTGATCGTGACCCTGCTCGCCTGCCTCCTGCTCCTGACCGGGCCGCTCGCCGTCGCCGCGTGGAAGACGCCCGACGCGGCGGCGCTCGGCCTTATGCTGCTGGCCGGGCTCGCTTTCGGCAGCGGTCATGCCTTCCTCGTTCTCGCCTTCCGGGAAGCGCCGGCCGCCCTGGTCTCGCCCTTTCACTACACGCAGATCCTATGGGCCCTGTTCTACGGCGCCTGGTTGTTCGGGGACCGGCCCGATCCGGTCACCCTGGCCGGCGCCTCGGTCGTGATCGCAAGCGGGCTCTACACCCTTTGGCGGGAAACCCGGCGGTCCCGATAACCGCCGGGAGACCGGCGGACGTCCCGGTCCCAAGATCATTTCGTGCCGCCCGAACGTTGTGACCTGAGCGGATGGCAGCGCACGGCGCGGTCGCGCGCCTCCTCCCGCCACCTCCGCTTCCGTCAGGTACCCGTTCCCGCCGCGGAGATGACCGATGCACGCCTTTCTCCCGATCCGGCGCCGTACCGCCCGGCTCCTGCTTCTTCTTCTCCTCCTCGTTGGCGCCGCCCCGGCTGCTTCGGCCCAGGATCTTCTCGCCGAGGTGCGAGAACGGGGCGTCCTCCGGGTCGGCGTCGAGGGAACCTATCCGCCCTTCAACTATCAGGACGAGAACGGAACCCTCACCGGCTTCGAGATCGACTTCGCCCGCGCTCTCGCCGAACAGCTGGGCGTGAGGGCCGAATTCCAGCCGACCAGATGGGACGGCATGCTGGCGGCGCTCGATTCGGGGCGACTGGACGTGGTGATCAACCAGGTGACCATCACGCCCGAGCGGCAGCAGACCTACGACTTCACCCAGCCCTATACCGTCTCCGGCATCCAGGTCATCGTCCGCTCCGGGATGGAGGACGAGATCACGGGCCCGCAGGATCTGGCCGGCAGATCCGTGGGCGTTGTCCTGGGCACGGCCTATGAGGAATGGCTGCGCGAGAATGTCCCCGATGCCGACATCCGCACCTATGACGACGATCCGACGCGCAATCAGGACCTGATCGTGGGCCGGATCGATGCCATCCTCAACGACCGGCTGATCGTGGGCAATCTGGTGAAGCAGTCCGGCGGCCGGATCGTCGCGGCCGGGGAGCCCTTCGCCACCCAGCGGCAGGCGATCGCGCTGCCCAAGGGCAATCCAGAGCTGCTGGCCGCCCTCAACGACGGCATCGACGCCATGCGGGCCGACGGCTCGCTGTCGCGGATATCGGAGAAATGGTTCGGCAGCGACGTCACCCGGTGACCGCCCGGGGTGCCGCGCCTTGAATCTCGATCTCGCGCTCCAGTCGGCGCCGCTGCTGCTGACCGGCGCCGTCTACACCATCCTGCTCAGCGTCGGCGGCATGGCCTTCGGCCTGGCGCTCGGCTTCGTCCTCGCGCTGATGCGGCTGTCGCCGGCCGCGATCCTGCAGCGGGTCGCGCGGATCTACATCTCGTTCATCCGGGGCACGCCGCTGCTGGTCCAGCTGTTCGTGATCTATTACGGGCTGGCGCAGTTCGGCCTGCGGCTCGACCCCATCACCTCGGCCCTGATCGGGTTCACCCTGAACATCGGTGGCTACACGGCCGAGATCCTGCGCGCTGCCATCGCCTCCATCGACCGGGGGCAGTGGGAGGCGGCTTCGTCCATCGGCATGACCACCGCCCAGGCCATGCGGCGGGTGATCCTGCCCCAGGCGGCCCGCGTCGCCCTGCCGCCGCTGGGCAATACCTTCATCAGCCTGGTCAAGGACACCTCCCTTGCCGCCACGATCCAGGTCCCGGAGCTGTTCCGGCAGGCCCAGCTGATCACGGCGCGGACCTATGAGGTCTTCACGATGTACCTTGCGGCGGCCTTCATCTACTGGGTGCTTTCGAGCGTGCTGGCCTGGGCGCAGCATCGCCTGGAGGCGCGGACCAGCCTTCACATCCGGGACCGCTGACCGATGGGCATGGTCGAGATACGCGGCCTTATCAAGCGCTTCGGAACGACCGAGGTGCTGCGCGGCATCGATCTCACGGTGGAGACGGGCGAGGTGCTGGCGATCGTCGGCCCCAGCGGGTCCGGCAAGACGACCCTGCTGCGTTGCCTGAATTTCCTGGAGACGCCCACCGCCGGGCGCATCCGGGTCGGCGGGATCGAGATCGATGCGGCGGAGCCGGCCGCCCGCCGCAAGGCGAGGGTCCGGGAACTGCGCCAGCATATCGGCTTCGTGTTCCAGGG
>JAJUFW010000214.1 GCA_029263555.1 Alphaproteobacteria bacterium | reverse complement strand
GGTTGAGGAACTCGGCCTTGCCGAGGATCTCGCAGCCGGTAGCCTGCGACGCGCCGCGCAGGCGGATGAGCGGCGTATTGCCGATGCTTCCGACGAATCCGTCGCGGATGTCGCTCATGGCGAGAATGTACGCCCGGCCAGTTCCCGGGCGACGCTGCCGACCCGCCCCGCCACATCTTGCCCGGCGAACCGCGCCAGCGTCGGGCCGATGACCACCGCATCGGCAGGCCCGGCGGCAAACGCCAGCAGCCCCGGGCTCTCCTCCGCGGGCTGAAGGGCGATCGGCAGATCGGTCAGGGCCTTGAGGTCCCGGATCAGGGAGCTGGGGTCCGCCGCACCCCCGGCCTCGACCGCCAGGACGAAGCCGCAGGCCTCGCGCAGCGCGGCGCGCCGGCGCGACGGCGAGGACGTGGCCGCGACCGGGATCACGGGCACGAGACCCGCCGCCCGCAGGCACCGGAACACCGCATGCCCTTCCACGGCGGGCAGGTCTGCCGTCAGGATCGCATCCGCGCCGGCCTCCTTCGCCTCAACGGCGAAAGTCGGGAGTCCGCGCCTGATCATCGGATTCATGTACGTTCGAAGAATGATCGGGATTTCCGAGCGGGACCTGACAGCGGCGACGATGTCGAACACCCTCGCCAGATCCGTGCCAACGCCGAGGGCTTGCTTCGCCGCCGCCTGCGCCTCGGCCCCGCCAAGCGTCGGGTCCGAGAACGGGACTTCGACCATCAGCATGTCCGCCCCGGCTCGTTCCAACGCGAGCAACCACTCGACCGTCCGCTCCGCCGAAGGGACGCCGGCCATCAGGGAGGCGATGAGGACGGCGTGTTCGGCCCGGCGCCTGCCGAAGACGCGCCCGATCCGTACGCTTTCGATCATCGGTCGATCTCCGGCAGATGGCCGCGCAGGATGTCGATGTCCTTGTCGCCCCGGCCGGACAGGCTGACGAGGATCACGCCGCCCGGCTCGTGCGCGGCGTACTGAAGCGCGGCGGCAACCGCATGGGCCGATTCAAGGGCCGGGATGATGCCCTCGACCCGCGACAGGCGGCGCGCAGCCTCGACCGCTTCGCCATCGGTGATGCGGACATAGTCGGCGCGTCCCACGGCATCGAGCCAGGCGTGCTCAGGTCCGACGATGGCATGGCCCAGCCCCGCCGCAACCGACCGGGCGGGAAGCACCTGCCCCGCCGCATCCTGCAAGAGATAGCTGAAGGTGCCGTGCAGGACCCCGGGCGTGCCGCCCGAAAGGCGCGCGCCATGCTGCCCGTCGGCCGCCCCCTGGCCGCCCGCCTCCGCACCGATCAGGCGCACTTCGCGGTCGTCGACGAAGGCATCGAATAGGCCGATGGCGTTGCTGCCGCCACCGACGCAGGCGAAGACGGCACGGGGCAGAGTTCCGGCCTGGGCCAGGATCTGCCGGCGCGCCTCCTGCCCGATGACCTTCTGGAAATCGCGCACCATCCTCGGGTAGGGATGCGGCCCCACCGCCGATCCGGCCAGGTAATGGGCATCCCGGACATCGGCCGCCCAGGCGCGCATCGCCTCCCCCGTCGCCTCCTTCAGGTCGGCCGAGCCGATCGCGACCTCGACCACCCGGGCGCCCATCGCGCGCATGCGGAGGACGTTCATGCGTTGCCGGCGCATGTCCTCCGCCCCCATGAAGACCGTGCAGTCGAGTCCCAGCCGCACGGCGACGGCCGCTGCCGCCACCCCGTGCTGTCCTGCGCCCGTTTCGGCAATCAGGCGCCGTTTGCCCATGCGTCGCGCGAGAAGCGCCTGGCCCAGACAGTTGTTGAGGCAATGCCCGCCCGTATGCAGGAGGTCTTCCCGCTTCAGATAGATCTCGGCGCCGGCCTCCATCGACAGCCGGCGGGCATGGAACACCGACGTCGGTCGCCCGGCATAGCGGGCCAGCAGCCGTTCCAGTTCGGCCCGGAAGGATGCGTCAGCCATGGCTGCGGCATATTCCGCTTCCAGGGCCTCTAGAGGCGAGGCCAGCGCCTCCGGCACGAAGCGGCCGCCGAAGGTCCCGAAGAATCCCTCCCGATCGGGTCGGCTCCGGGTCCCGTCGACGGTCGGGGACACGACGTCGAGCATGTCTTTCTTCCCTTGCTTGCCGAACGAAGTCGGCGGTGGCTGGTCAGAGCCGCTAAGGGAAGGACGAACGCCGGATTGATCTGGATCTGTCTAGGATCGTGGGGCCCGCCTTCTCGAAGCGGCCCCGTTTGCGCACGAACGTCAGCGGCCGCTGGAGTGAGCGGGCCACCAAAAGTAGACGGACGAGGTCATGAACGTGCGCATGATTTTTCTCTACTGCGGATGCACGCGTCCGTCAATCGCGGTCGATCGGCACGGGGCATTCCTTCCCGACCCGTCTCACCTGACCCACGCTCCGGCCCGGGTTATGATGGCCGAACGCCGATCAACCGATGGGGATGGGGCCATGGAGACGAATCACGAGCCTGCCGCCGCCCGGGAGAGGCTGCGCCGGCGCATCGCCGACGCCCTGCTGGACCATGCCGGCGATGCCGTCACCTGCGTCGACCGGGACGGAATCATCCGGTTCTGGAACCCGGGGGCCGAGCGCATCTTCGGCTGGGCGGCCGAAGAGGCCGAAGGCCGCTCGCTGGACCTGATCATCCCCGAATCCCTGCGGGAGCGCCACTGGACCGCCTTCCACGAAACAGTCCGGACGGGCCGCAGCCGCTACGGCAGCGACGACGTGCTGGCGGTCCCGGGCGTGAAACGGGACGGGTCCCGGGTGTCGCTCGAATTCACGATCGCCATTATCCGCGACGAACACGGCCGGACGGACGGAATCGTCGCCGTCCTTCGCGACGTGACCCGGCGCTTCGAGGAAACGCGGGAGCTGCGCCGCCAGCTTCGGGCGGCGGGCGTCGAGACGCCGAAACTCTAGGCTTTGTGCCGGTCCGGGCGGCCCGCGGTCACCGCTGTCCCGGGGCGATGTCGCTCGTTGAACAGAACAGGACGGCAGGTCCGTTGACATGACATTTTGCGCCGCCACAATGACGGCTGCCTGGCGCGTCATCCTGCGTGTCCGGCCGGGTTCCCACCGTGACTTCGCCGCCCGGCGGCAGTGCCGGTGCCGCGGCTTCCCGGTTCGACCGCAACGTCCCTTGTGTCCGCCGTTCCTATGATCGGGAGGAGTTGGTCCCTATGAAGATCCTGGTACCCGTCAAACGGGTGATCGATTTCAACGTCAAGGTCCGGGTGAAGGCGGACGGCACCGGCGTCGACCTGGCGAACGTGAAGATGTCCATGAACCCGTTCGACGAGATCGCCGTCGAAGCCGCGGTGCGGCTGAAGGAAGCGGGCACCGCGACCGAGGTCGTCGCCGTTTCCTGCGGTCCGGCGCAGGCGCAGGAGACGATCCGCACGGCCCTGGCGATGGGCGCCGACAGGGGACTGCACGTGCCGGTGGAAGGAGAGCTTCAGCCGCTGGCCGTCGCCAAGCTGCTGAAGGCCATCGTCGCGGAGGAAAATCCCGCCCTCGTCATCATGGGCAAGCAGGCCATCGATGACGACTGCAACCAGACCGGACAGATGCTGGCCGCGCTCCTCGGCTGGCCCCAGGGGACCTTCGCCTCGAAGCTGGCGGTCGAATCCGACGCGATCCTGGTCACCCGGGAGGTCGACGGCGGGCTGGAGACGGTGAAGCTGCGGCTGCCGGCGGTGGTCACGACCGATCTGCGCCTGAACGAGCCGCGCTATGCCAGCCTGCCCAACATCATGAAGGCGAAGAAGAAGCCGATAGACAGCCGGACGCCGGAGGCGCTCGGCGTCGACGTGACGCCGCGGCTCGAGACGATCAAGGTGGCCGAACCGCCGAAGCGCCAGGGCGGCGTCAAGGTCGGCTCCGTCGCCGAGCTGGTCGACAAGCTGAAGAACGAAGCCCGCGTGATCTGAGAAGAGGTTCCGAGACATGACAATCCTGGTCATTGCCGAGCACGACGGCAAGTCGATCAAGTCGGGCACCCTCAACACGCTGGGCGCTGCGCGGAAGATCGGAGGCGAGATCCATGTCCTGATCGCCGGCGCCGACTGCCGGGACGCCGCGGCCGAAGCCGCCGCCCGGATCCCGGGCGTGGCGAAGGTTCTCATCGCCGACGATCCCGCCCTGGCCCACGGCCTGGCCGAGAACCTGGCCCCCGTGGTCGTGAACCTGGCCAAGGACTACGGGCACGTGCTCGCCCCCGCCTCCAGCTTCGGCAAGAACCTGCTGCCCCGCGTCGCGGCCCTGCTCGACGTGCAGCAGATCTCGGACATCAGCGGAGTCGAGGCCCCGGACACCTTCGTCCGCCCGATCTATGCCGGCAACGCCATCGCGACCGTCCGTTCGACGGATCCGATCAAGGTGATCACCGTCCGGACCACCGCCTTCGATCCGGTTCCGGCCGACGGCGGCACGGCGCCGATCGAGGCGACGGCCGCCCAGGGTTCCGCCGGACTGTCCGAATTCGTGTCCGCGGAGATCAGCCAGAGCGAACGGCCGGAGTTGACATCGGCGCGGGTCGTGGTCTCCGGCGGCCGGGGCCTCGGCTCGGCCGAGAACTTCAAGATCCTCGAAGGCGTCGCCGACAAGCTGGGGGCGGCGATCGGCGCCTCTCGCGCCGCGGTCGACGCGGGCTACGTGCCGAACGATTACCAGGTCGGCCAGACCGGCAAGGTGGTGGCGCCGGAGCTCTACGTCGCGGTCGGTATTTCGGGCGCCATCCAGCATCTCGCCGGCATGAAGGATTCCAAGGTCATCGTCGCGATCAACAAGGACGAGGAAGCTCCTATCTTCCAGGTCGCCGATTACGGAATCGTCGGCGATCTGTTCACGATCGTCCCCGAGCTCGAGGCCGAGCTGGCGAAGGTGCTCTAAGCCCCCGCCCCTGCCGGGATTTTGCGGAGGCGGCGCTCGCAAGGGCGCCGCCTTTCGCATGTCCGCCGGACACCTTCGCCCCCCCGGGGTCCGTCGCGGGACATTACGGATCCTTGCCGGATGGCACGGTCGGCCATAAATCTAGCTGAACTCCGGAACCGCCCGCGGCCGTCGTCGGCCCGGGCGTCCCACCCGACTTCCCGTCATGAACAGGAGCAGCCCTACCGTGATCGATCTTTTCATGTGGCCGACGCCCAACGGGTTCAAGATTTCCATCATGCTCGAGGAAGTCGGCCTGCCATACGAGGTGCATCCGGTCGACATCGGCGCCGGAGACCAGTTCAAGCCGGATTTCCTGAAGATCAGCCCGAACAACAAGATGCCGGCGATCATCGATCGTGAAGGCCCGGACGGAAAGCCCTACGCTCTCTTCGAGAGCGGCGCGATCCTGATGTATCTCGCCGAGAAGACGGGCCAGTTCTGGCCGCAGGAAATGCCGCTGAAATACGACACCGTGCAGTGGCTGATGTGGCAGATGGCCGGCTTCGGCCCGATGCTCGGCCAAGCGCATCATTTCCGGAACTACGCGCCCGAGCGCATCCAGTACGCGATCGAGCGCTACACCAACGAGGCGGGGCGCCTCTACCGGGTCATGGACAAGCGTCTTGCCGAATCCGAATATCTGGCGGGGGACGTCTACACCATCGCCGACATCGCGACCTTCCCCTGGTCGCGGTCGATCGAGAACCAGGGTCACAAGCTGGACGACTTCCCCAACGTGAAGCGCTGGT
>JAJUFW010000370.1 GCA_029263555.1 Alphaproteobacteria bacterium | reverse complement strand
GTGCCGGCGCGCGCTTCATCGCGGCAGCGTGCGCGTCGTCGTCGCCAATTCCGGGAATTCGAACGCCTTCACAGGTCGCGCCGGGGAGATCACCGTCGAGCGGACCGTCCAGGCGGCTACCGGCCTGTTCGGCTGCGACCCGGACGAAGTCTTCATCGCGTCCACCGGCGTGATCGGCGAGCCGATGGCCCCGGACGCGATCGGCGGCAAGCTGGACGCCGTTGCCCCGAACCTGTCGCCGGACGCCTGGTCGCAGGCGGCGGAAGCGATCCGCACCACCGACACCTTTCCGAAGGCGGCGACGCGCAAGGCCCGGATCGGCGGATTTGAGGTCACGATCAACGGGATCGCCAAGGGCTCGGGCATGATTGCGCCGGACATGGCGACGATGCTCGCCTTCGTCTTCACCGATGCCGCGATCGGGCAGGCCGCGCTCCAGGCGATGCTGGCGGACGCCGCCGATCGTTCCTTCAACGCGATCACGGTGGACGGCGACACCTCGACCAGCGATACGCTGCTTCTGGTCGCGACCGGCAAGGCCGGAAACGACCCGGTCCGGGATCATCGGGATCCGGAGCTTCAGGACTTCAGGCGGGCGCTTGACGATCTGATGATCGACCTTGCCCACCAGGTGGTCCGGGACGGCGAGGGCGCCCAGAAATTCGTGACCATCCGCGTCACCGGCGCCGAGTCCGACCGGGCGGCGCGCCGGGTCGGTCTCGCCATCGCCAATTCGCCGCTCGTGAAGACCGCCATCGCCGGCGAGGACGCCAATTGGGGGCGCATCGTCATGGCGGTCGGCAAGGCCGGCGAAAAGGCCGACCGGGACAGGCTCTCGATCTCCATCGGCGGCGTCGAGATCACCCGCGACGGCCAGCGCGTCCCCGACTACGACGAGGCCCCGGTCGCAGCGCATATGAAGGGACGCGAGATCGACATCGCGGTGGATCTCGGCGTCGGGACGGGCGAGGGCACGGTCTGGACCTGCGACCTGACCCACGGCTACATCTCGATCAACGCCGACTATCGCAGCTGAACGGCTGCCGCCCGCCGCATCCGATCGACGGGGTGGACCGGGCGGCGACGCTGCGTCTATACCAGCCGGGTCCCGATGCGCCAGCAGCAACCCAGACCGATGCCAGAGACCAGCAATCCGCCGCGGGCCACCTCGTTCCCGGCCGCCCGGATCCCGGCCCGGAGGGCCGGGTCATGATCCCGGAGCGGCTGGAAACCCAACGTCTGGTCCTGCGCCGGCACCGTCGTGCCGATGCGCCCCGGTTGGCCCAGCTGCTCAACAATTGGGAGGTGGTCCGCTGGCTGGCCCAGGTGCCCTTCCCCTACACGGAGAAGGACGCGCTGGACTGGATCTCCCAAACCGGCCGCAACTGGGTCGAGGGGCGGGACTACCAATTCGTCGCCGTGCTGAAGGAAACGAACGAGGTGGTCGGCCATATCGGCATCCGGATGGATGTGCCCCGGCCGACGGGGGAGCTCGGCTACTGGTTCGGTCAGCCCTATTGGGGCCTAGGCTATGGTGCCGAGGCGGCGCGGGCGATGGTCGCCTTCGGGTTCCTGGAACTGAAGCTGGAGCGCCTCTGGGCGACCTATCTGCCGGAGAATGTTCGGTCCCTCACCGTTCTGAGCAAGGCCGGGCTCATGCCCGATGGTTTCAAGAGCCAGGAGTTTTCGACCCTGAAGCGCACCGTGAACTGCCCGATGATGGCGATCGACCGCGCCGAATATCTTCAGACGGCGACGATGGCGGAAACCCGGTCGTGAGCGACAAACCGATCGTGCTGGTCGCCGCTGTGGCGCTCATCGACGTCGACGGGCGGGTGCTTCTCGCCCAGCGGCCGGAAGGCAAGGCCCTGGCCGGGCTATGGGAATTCCCGGGCGGCAAGCTCCAGCCGGGGGAAACCCCCGAAGCGGCCCTCATCCGGGAGCTCAAGGAGGAGCTGGGCATCGACACGAAGGAAAGCTGCCTTGCGCCCTTCACCTTCGCCTCGCACGCCTATGAAAGCTTTCATCTCCTGATGCCGCTCTATCTCTGCCGTCGCTGGCAAGGCGCGCCGGTGGCGCAGGAGGGGCAGCGGCTCGCCTGGGTGTGGCCGCAGCGCCTCAGGGACTATGAAATGCCCCCGGCGGACAAGCCGCTGGTCGCGATGCTTCAGGACTTCCTCTGAGGGCCGGAGACCGGGCCGGTCAGCGCGGTCGAGCCTTGTCCCCGGTGGGTATTTCCACCGTGCCGAGCACGTCCGCGAACCGCGCACCGGCGCTGCCCGGGCGAAGCGGCTGCTGCTGGCTTTCGTGCGGAGCCCAGCCGCTCACATAGATGATCTGGAAGGTCGCCGGGATTCGCCCGTCGGCACCACCGAAGAGCTGCTGGTAGGCCCGGGCCACTTCGGGCCAGAAGGCCCGGGCGGGGATCCGGCGATTGCGGGTCCGGGCGGCGGAGGTCTCCCCCATCCCGCGCAGATCGCTCAAGAGCCCAAAGGCGTTCTCGTAGGTGACGGTGACGGTATCCACGTCGACGACGGGAAGCGCGAAGCCGGCACGCTGCATCAGCGCGCCGATGTCGCGCAGATCCGCGAACGGGGAAACCCGCGGACTGGCGCCGCCGGCGACCGTCATTTCCGCCTCCAGCATGGCGCGGCGCAGTTCCGTCAGCGTGTCGCCGCCAAGCATCGCGGCGAGGAACAGGCCGTCCGGCTTGAGCGCGCGGCGGATCTGGACAAGCGCGCCCGGCAGGTCGTTGACCCAGTGCAGCGACAGGTTGGAAACGGCGAGATCGAAGCTCTCGTCCGCGAAGGGCAGCACCTCCTCGTCGGCGACGAGGGCGGTGGCCTCGCCCGCGGCGGCGATGCGGGCCGCCATGGCCGGGGAGAGGTCGCAGGCGATGATGCGCCCGATTCCCTTCCGTCCGGGCAGCAGCGACGTCATTTCGCCGCCATGGCAGCCGAGATCCAGCGCGATCGGAAATTCCCGCTTGACGTCGTCGAGCCGCTCGGCAAGGGCGGCTGCGACATGCCGGAACAGGAAGTCGTGCCGGTGGAGGCCGGGGGCGGCACGGTCGCGGTGCCGGCGGACGACCAGCCGGTCGAAGACCAGCATCGGGTCGGAGAGTCGGGGGGCTGGGGGCGCCATGTCGGGCAATATGGTGGTTCGACGTCGGGACGCAATCTGACGGAGGGGCGCCGGATGCGCAACCGGCGCCTTCGTCCGGCCGGTGCCGGAACGTCTCCGCGGCTGACAGGCCGGACGGGGTTCTGATACGTTTCGCATGAACATGCCGGTTCCCGCAGGCCGGCGTGCATCCGGTTGGAGGCGTGCCATGCAAGCCGGTGTCTGGCGGATCCGATCGCGTGACATCCTTCTCGCCGCGCTGGGCGCCGTGCTTCCGCCCCGATGCCTCGCCTGCGGGGAGATCGTCGACCTTCAGGGGACCCTCTGTCCCGGCTGCTGGACGAAGCTCTCTTTCCTCCAGGCGCCCTGGTGCATGTGCTGCGGCCTGCCCTTCGAATTCGACGCCGGATACGGCGCTCTCTGCGGCACGTGCAGCCGGCAGGCGCCCGTCTTCGACCGTGCCCGGTCCGTGCTGGCCTATGACGATGGCAGCCGGCCGCTGCTGCTGGCCTTCAAGCATGGCGACGCGACCCATGCCGCGGCGACCTATGGCGGCTGGATGAGGCGGGCCGCGGCCGAGCTACTGCCGGAATCCGACCTCGTCGCGCCGGTCCCGCTTCACCGGCTGCGTCTTCTCAGGCGCAAATACAACCAGGCAGGGCTTCTAGCCCTGGCTCTCGCGAAATCGGCCGGGCTTCCGGCCGTCCCCGATCTGCTGGTCCGCCGCCGGGCGACGCG
>JAJUFW010000474.1 GCA_029263555.1 Alphaproteobacteria bacterium | reverse complement strand
TGATCTGACGTCTTTCTATTAGGGCTTTCGGAAGGCGAATGGGCCCGCCAATCCCGCGGTAATCTGTTGATCGGGCGGCCGTCATGGGTATCATCCGGCCGTCCACAGGATCAACTGGACGGACATGCGCCGTTTTTCAAGACAGCCCGGAACGATGTCCGGCGGCGTTCCCGTTCCACCCGGTTCGTCCGGCTCTCGATATCAAGGTGCAGGTGACGGCAGATGCAGCCCCGCGAGATCATCCATGTCGATCCCCATAGCGAGACCGTCGGCTGCGACGGCGGCGGCGGACCGCTGGGACACCCGATGGTCTACTACACCTTCGGCTCCCGGTCCCAGGTCGAATGCCAGTATTGCGGCCGGGTCTTCTCTCGGGAGCCCGAGCAGAAGCAGGCCTCCTGAGGAGGCGGGCCGACGCCGGCGGCCGCGCGCGAGCGTCGCCGGCATCGCAGCTCGGCCGTGGCATCATCGGGCGGGGCTGTTTATAGTCCCGCCATGACCGACACCGCCTCTCCGCTCGCGCCCACGCCCACGCCCGACACGGACGCCGCCGCCGGAACCGGCCGCACCTACTATCTGGTCGACGCGTCCGGATTCATCTTCCGCGCCTTCCATGCGCTGCCGATGATGAACCGGCGGTCCGACGGGACCCCGGTCAACGCGGTCTACGGCTACGCCAACATGCTGCTCAAGCTGCTGGCGGACATAAAGGCGAGCCACATCGCCGTCGTCTTCGACGCGGCGCGGGCCAATTTCCGGAACGCGATCTATCCCGAATACAAGGCGAACCGGGTCGAGCCGCCCGAGGAGCTGCGGCCCCAGTTCGCCCTGATCCGCGAGGCGACGGCCGCCTTCGAGCTGCCTTGCGTCGAGATGGAGGGCTACGAGGCGGACGACATCATCGCCGCCTATTGCCGCCTGGCGAAGGCCGAGGGATCGAAGGTCGTCATCGTCTCGTCCGACAAGGACCTGATGCAGCTGGTCGGCGACGGCGTGACCATGCTGGACCCGATCAAGAACAAGCCGATCGACGAGGCCGAGGTGCGCGAGAAGTTCGGCGTGCCGCCGAAATGCGTCGTCGACGTGCAGGCGCTGGCAGGCGATTCGGTCGACAACGTCCCGGGCGTGCCCGGCATCGGCATCAAGACCGCCTCGCAGCTGATCTCCGAATGGGGCGACCTGGACACGCTTCTCGCCAATGCCGACAAGATCAAGCAGCCGAAGCGGCGCGAGAGCCTGATCCAGTTCGCCGAGCAGGCGCGGATCTCCCGCGATCTCGTGCGCCTCAACGACTCGATCGATCCGCCGCTCGGGCTGAGCGACCTTGCCGTCCACGAGCCCGACCGGCGCAAGCTGGTGGCGTTCCTGGAGGCCCAGGGTTTCCGGACGATCACCGCCCGCGTCCAGGCCGCCCTGGACGGCGAGGCGGGGCCGGCGGCCGTGGCGGGAGAGGCGCCGGCGGCGCCCGCGGTCGACCAGGCCTCCTACGAGCTGGTCCAGGACGAGGAGACGCTGCAGCGCTGGATCGACCGCGCGATCGAGGCGGGCATCGTCGCGCTCGAGACGCAGCGATCGGGGCCGAGCGCCATGGGCTCCGCCCTCGTCGGCCTGTCGCTCGCGACCGCGCCGGGACTTGCCTGCTACGTGCCGCTGGGCCATGTCGGCGCATCCGGAGACGGCACGCTGAACCTGGAGGCGGGCGACGCCGCGCCGAAGCAGATCCCGTTCGAACGGGCAATCGCCCTTCTGAAGCCGCTGCTCGAGGACCCGTCGGTCCTGAAGGTCGGGCACAATCTGAAGGACGACTATCTGGTTCTCGCCCGCCGCGACATCCGGGTCGGCCCGATCGACGACACCATGCTGATGTCCTACGTGCTCGACGGCGGGGCGCACGGGCACGGGCTGGACGAGCTGGCGGAGTTCCATCTGGACCACCGCTGCACCCCCTTCGCCGAAATCTGCGGCACGGGCCGGAACCAGATCACCTTCGACCGGGTGCCGCTGGAGAAGGCGGCGCCCTACGCCGCCGAGAACGCGGACGTCGTTCTCCGGCTGCACCGGCTTTTCAAGCCGCGCCTCGTCAAGGAACGGATGACGACGGTCTACGAGACGATCGACCGGCCGCTCGTCCCCGTCATCGGCGAGATGGAGCTGGCCGGCGTCAAGATCGACCGTGCGGCTCTGGAACGCCTGTCGGACGAGTTCGCCGAGCGGCTGGTCGAGCTGGAAGGCGAGATCCACGCCCTCGCGGGGCATCCCTTCAACGTCGGCTCGCCAAAGCAGCTGGGCGAGGTCCTGTTCGACGAGATGAACCTGCCCGGCGGCAAGAAGGGCAAGACCGGCGCCTACGGCACCGGCTCGGAAGTGCTGGAGCCGCTGGCCGCCCAAGGATACGACATCGCCCAGAAGGTCCTGGACTGGCGCCAGCTCGCCAAGCTGAAGGGGACCTATACCGATGCGCTGCAGACCCAGATCAATCCGGAGACCGGCCGGATCCACACCTCGTTCAGCCTGGCCGCGACCAATACCGGCCGGCTGTCCTCGAACGAGCCGAACCTACAGAACATCCCGATCCGGACCGAGGAGGGCCGCAAGATCCGCTACGCCTTCGTGGCGGACAAGGGATGCAAGCTGATCTCCGTCGACTACAGCCAGATCGAGCTGCGCCTCGTCGCCGAGATCGCAGGCGTCGAGTCGCTGCGCGCCGCCTTCCGCGAAGGGCTGGACATCCACGCCATGACGGCGAGCCAGGTCTTCGGCGTGCCGCTTGCCGAAATGACGGCAGAGACGCGGCGCAAGGCCAAGGCGATCAATTTCGGCATCATCTACGGCATCTCCGCCTTCGGGCTCGCGGCCCAGCTGGGCATCCCGCAGGCAGAGGCGTCGGCCTTCATCAAGGCCTATCTCGAGCGGTTTCCAGAGCTCAAGGCCTGGATGGACGAAACCCGCCGGATCGCCCGGGAGAACGGCTTCGTG
>JAJUFW010000557.1 GCA_029263555.1 Alphaproteobacteria bacterium | reverse complement strand
GCTCAGGAAGCGGCCTCGCCGGCCCCGGCGCCCGCTTCCCGCAGCTCGAAGTCGTGGGTGATCTCGGCCGTGGCCCCCAGCATGACGGAGGCCGAGCAGTATTTCGTCGCCGAAAGCTCGATCGCGCGCGCGACCTTGGCGGGATCGAGGCCGTATCCGGTCACGACATAGTGCACATGGATGCGGGTGAAGACCTTCGGCTCCGTCTCGGCGCGCTCCGCCTCGATCTCGACCACGCAGTCGGTTATCGGTTCGCGCCCGCGCTTCAGGATCAGGACCACGTCGAAGGCGGTGCAGCCGCCCATCCCCAGAAGCAGCATCTCCATGGGCCGGACGCCCAGGTTGCGCCCGCCCGCCTCGGGCGCGCCATCCATGACGACGGCATGCCCGGAACCGGACTCGCCGACGAACATCATGCCATCGACCCATTTGACGCGCGCCTTCATGGGGGAATCCTCTTTTCGGGGACAGCCGGGACGGACGGATCGGCGCCGATCCTGGCCCCCGCCCGCGCCTTGCGTCAACGAGAAGGGCCGGCGACCGCCATCTCGCCGATCCGCCGTCGCCCCCGTTCGTCGGCGCCCGAGGGCAGGGGCGCTGCGGGATCGGTGATCCAGGCCTCGATGTCGCGCCAGACGACCTCCCGCTGCAGGTCGCGCAGCAGCATGTGATAGCCGTTCTCGTAGAAGGCGACCGTGCGCTCCGGATCGGGCGGCAGTTCCCGGAGCAGCGTGTCCACCGTGTCGAGCGGCAGCACCTCCTCCTTCTCGCCGTAGAGGTAGAGAACGGGGCCGCCGATATGGGGCGCCGCGGCGCGGCCCAGCGTCATCAGGTCGACGAGACCGTTCAGCGTATCGACGCGGTTCCCCTTGAGGACCAGGGGATCGGCGCCCAGCCCGCGCAGCATCTCGACATTGTCCGAGGGGACGATGCCCAGACCCTCCCCGGTCAGCTCCAGCGCCGGGAAGAGGTTGACCGCGAGCCACAGCGCCCAGCGCTGGTAGAAGGGCATGGTCTCGCGCCCCCAGAGCGCCGGCGCGACCAGGATCGTGCCGGCGACCCCGTCCGGGGCGTGGGCGGAGCCGAGCAGGACCAAGAACTCGGCCCCGCCCCAAATTTAGCCCCGAAGATAGAAGGGGACGCCCGGATGGCGTTCCTGGATCAGCCGCGCCGCCGTGCCCGCATCCTGGATCAGCGTGGGCGTCCCGGCCCAGATGCCGGGTTGCGGGCCGGCCCCGAATCCCCGCTGGTCATAGGCATAGGTGGCGATGTCCCGCCCGGCCCAGTACCGGCCCGGGTCGTCGAAGGCGTAAGAGTAGTCGTTGAAGCCGTGAAGCGCCAGGATGACCGCCCGGGGCGGCGCCCCGTCCGGCAGCCAGGATCTAAGCGGCAGCCGCCGGCCGTCCGCCGCGATCACCGCGTCCGGGGTGATGGCCGGATCGCCGATCACCGGTCCCATGGGCTGGTAGGCCCTGGCGCATGCGCCCGCCAGGGCCAGGATCATCAGGAACAGGATCGGGCGGGCGACCCGCCGTCTAGCGGCTGTCCGCCCCGGCATCACGCGTCAGCTGGAGGAAGATGTCCTCTAGGTCCGTCTCCTCGGTGGAGAGGTCGGTGATGCGGACCCCGGCCGCCCCCATCACCTGCAGCAGGTCGCCGAGGCGCGTCTCGCTGGGCTTGTAGCGCAGGACCAGGCGGTGCGGCTCGGGCAGCTCCACCTGGAAGCGGCGGAGAGGTTCGGGGATTTCCGACAGCGGATCGGTCAGGTGAACGATGAGCGTCTTGCTGTCCAGGCGCCGCAGCAGGTTCGAGGTGGTGTCATTGGCGACGACCATCCCCTTGTTGATGATCGCGATGCGGTCGCACAGCTCCTCCGCCTCCTCGAGATAATGGGTGGTGAGGAGCACGGTCGTGCCGGCCGCGTTGAGCGCCCGGACCTGCGCCCAGAGCTGCTGGCGCAGCTCGACGTCGACGCCGGCCGTCGGCTCGTCCAGCACCAGGACCGGCGGGGAGTGGACCATGGCCTTCGCGACCATCAGCCGGCGCTTCATGCCGCCGGAGAGCGAGCGGGAATAGGCGTCCTTCTTGTCCAGGAGCCCGAGCGCGCGGAGCAGGTCGTCGGTGATCCGCTCGCCCTTCGGCACGCCGTAGAGCCCGGCCTGAAGCTCCAGAAGCTCGCCCGGCGTGAAGAACGGGTCCATGTTCAGCTCCTGCGGCACGACGCCGATCGCGACCCGCGCCTGGCGGGTGTCGCGGTCGATGTCGTAGCCCCAGATCGAGGCCGAGCCCGAGGTCTTCGTGACCAGCCCGGCCAGGATGTTGATGAGCGTCGACTTGCCCGCCCCGTTCGGCCCCAGGAGCCCGAACAGGCTGCCGCGCGGGATGTCGAGATCGATGCCCTTCAGCGCTTCCTTGGGCGGGGCCTTGCCGCTGCCCTTGTAGACCTTTGTCAGGCCCCGCACGGAAACGGCGAGTTCGGGCAGCTCGCGCTCGGTGGGCGCGGGAAACGAGACGGCGGGCGCGGCGACCATGATCTG
>JAJUFW010000139.1 GCA_029263555.1 Alphaproteobacteria bacterium | reverse complement strand
CGGCCAGGGCCGCGTCTTCCGGAACAGTGATGGAAGCCCGGACGCGCTGCTGGCCTCGGCCTGTCTTCCGTTCCTGTCCCAGGCCGTGGAGATCGACGGCGAGGCCTATTGGGACGGCGGCTATTCGGGCAACCCGACCATCACGCCGCTGGTGCGGGAATGTGCCTCGAAGGACATCATCCTGGTGCAGATCAACCCGGTCGAGCGGAGCGGGACGCCCCGCACGGCACGCGAGATCGCGAACCGCGTGAACGGGGTCTCGTTCGACGCGATGCTGTTGAAGGAACTGCGCATGATCGCCCTCCTGCGCCAGGTGGCCGATCCCGGCGACTGCGAGGGCGCGCTGTGGGCGCGGATGCGCGTCCACCGGATCGCGAGCGCGGTCATGGCGCAGCTTGGCTATTCCTCCAAGCTCAACGCGGAATGGGCCATCCTCAGCTTCCTTCGGGACGAAGGACGCCGGACGGCGGACGAATTCCTGAAGGCACATGCGCGCGACCTCGGGATCCGCTCCTCTCTCGACATCGAAGCTTTCGTGGAGGGGGACGGGTGAGGCGTCGCCGGTTGCTTGTTCGCGGGCTTCACGGATGACGGCGTCTTAAGGGCGTCCATCCGATGAGTTCCTGCTGCTGCGCCATCCAGGCGGTGTTGCACCGACCGGGTCCGGACCGGCGATCGGCTTAAGTGCAACCCATAGGCGAAATTCGTAACGAATGCGTTGCCAATTCGCCCCGAGCCGGGACCGCGGGCAGCGCGCCCCGCTGGCGCGATACGGGAACACGGATTCGGCGTCATCCGCTCAACTCTTGCTTCGTAAGGCAAGCCGGGCCTGAGCCCGGCTCCCGTCCTGAGGACGCGCCTTCAAAAGCAGGAGGAGGAGGAGAGCCGACATGCGGATGCTGCTACCAGCCCTTGCCGCCGCCTTCCTTGCCGTCAGCCCCGCTCCGGTAGAGGCCCAGCAGGAGCCGGATCGCCCGATGACACGGCAGCAGGGACCCGGCGGACCGATGCAGCGCCCGGACGGGGACGGCCCGCGCCGGGGACCCGAATTCATGGGACGGGGCGGCGGGCCGGATTGGGGCCATGGCGACCGGGGGCGCGGGCGCATGATGATGCGCCATCCCATGGGCCCGGGCATGCTGACCATGATGATGATCCTGGTCGACACGGACGGAAGCGGCACGCTTTCGCTGGAGGAGGTCCAGGCGGTGCATGCCCGGATCTTCAACTACGCCGACGCCAACGATGACGGCCAGCTGACCGAGGAGGAACTGCGGGGCTTCTTCCAGGGCCGACGGTTCGAGGACGACGACCGGGACGACTGAGGCGACCCCTGTTCGGCGCTTCCGGCAATGAACCGGAACGTTGGTGCTCCGGGGCGTGTTGCCTTGCCCGTCCGGCGGATGACCGCCGCCGGCATCCTCGCGTCCACACGACGGCTGGAGGTCCCATCATGCATGCCCGCGAGATGATCACCACCCATCCTGATGTCAGGGGCAGCACCAACGAGACGATGGTCCGCTGCATTGAGGAGTGCTACGGCTGCGCCCAGAGCTGCATCGCCTGCGCCGATGCCTGCCTGGCGGAGAAGATGGTCGAAACGCTGCGGCAATGCATCCGCCTCGATCTCGACTGCGCCGATATCTGCGCCGCCACCGGCGCCATGGCCTCGCGGCGGACCGGCTCGAACCAGGCGCTGCTGAAGCGGATGATCGAGACCTGCGCCGAGGCCTGCCGCCTCTGCGCCGAGGAATGCGCCCGCCATGCCGGCGAGCACGAGCATTGCCGGATCTGCGCCGAGGCCTGTCGCAGCTGCGAGCAGGTCTGCCGCGAAGCCGCGCGCAGCATCAATCCCTGATCCCGTGCCGGCCGGAGTCTCCGGAGCCATCAGAACCGGTTCGCCGGTATCTTGAAGTAGCTGCGGCCGTCGGACTCGGGCGCGGGAAGGCGGCCGCCGCGCAGGTTGACCTGCAGGGCGTAGAGCATCCGGTCAGGCAGGGGCAGCCCTGCGTCCCGCTTGCGTCGGATCTCGACATAGTCGGCTTCGGTGACGCCGTCCTTGAGGTGCCTGTTCTCCGCCCTCTGTTCGCCGACCGTCGCCTCCCACATCGGCTCGCGGCCCCCGGGGCAGTAATCATGGCCGACGAAGAGACGCGTTTCGTCCGGCAAGGACAGGATCCGCTGGATGGACCGGTAGAGCACGCCTGCATCCCCGCCGGGGAAGTCTGCCCGCGACGTGCCGGAATCGGGCTGCATCAGCGTGTCGTGCACGAAGGCGGCGTCGCCGCCGACGAGATAGGTGACGGATGCCAGCGTATGCCCCGGCGAGAGCATCACGCGGACTCCGAGCTTGCCGATCCTGAAGGTTTCCCCGTCGGCGAAAAGCCGGTCGAAGTACCGGGCGACGTCGAAGGCGTCGGGGAGATGATAGATCTCCCGCCACAATGCCGCGATGTCGCGCACCTTCTCGCCGATCGCCTGCGGCGCGCCCAGCGTTTCCTTCAGATAGGCGGCCGCGGTCAGGTGATCGGCATGGGGATGGGTATCGAGAATCCATTCGACCCTCAGGCCCCGGGCGCGGACATGCACGAGAATCTCGTCGGCCGAGCGGGTCGAGGTCCGCGCGTTCCGCGGGTCGAAGTTCCAGACCGGGTCGATGATGGCCGCGGCCCCGGTGGCCGGGTCGCTCACCACATACTGGATGCTGCCCGTATCGGGTTCGTAGAAGCCGGTCACGACCGGTGAATCTGGCCCGCGAGACGGGCTGGTTCGGATCTCCGCCATGAAATCCCCCTTTCCACACGGATCCGCCAGGCAGCCCCCGGCGGAGTCGGTGCATCGCGCGGAGGGTCGGGCCTCGCCGGTCCCTCCCTGATGCAGGAACGAACCAGAACGGCGACGCGCCCGGAACGGTTGCGGAGAAATCGTCGGGGCCGGGGAACGGCCCGCACCCCTAGTTTCAGCCGGTCGTGCCGAAGAGGTCGCGCGTCTCGGATCCGGCGCCCTGCGCCTCATCCGGCGCTTCGGGGTTGCCGGGGGCGGTCTCCCACTCCAGGACCGGAATGGCGATGATGCGGTTGCCGTAGACGTCCTCCCTGCAGGCGATCAGGCCGCGCTGCTCCATATAGGTGAGGAGCCCGCGGGCGCGCCGTGCCGATCGGGTGCCCCGCGCCCGCGCCAGTTCGGCATCCGAAGGGCAGGGGGCGCGGTCCATGGCCGCGCGGGCGAGCAGGAGGAACATGCCCTGAAGGTCCTCCGGCAGGTCGGCGGCGACGGCCATCGCCTTCTCCCATTCGGGGCTTTCATCCATGCCGGGGCCGACGCCGGCCCGGGCCGCGGCCAGCTTGCGGCGGAAGGCCGGCAGGTCCAGCATCCGGCCGTTCACGCGGCGCGCCCGGCAGCGGACCAGAAAGTCCTGATAGAGGACCGCGACCGACCGGAAGGCGGCGTCCGGATCGGTCAGCACCTCCTGCAGGATCTCGTTCAGCGCGGGGCCGGGATCTCCGCCCGCATCCTCGCCCTCCGGCTCGCGCAGCACCGCGGGCTTGGTGCGGGAAAGCTGCATCAGGACATCGGCGGTCGCGGCCGTGCTGGGGCGTGAAACGACGGGCCGAGGCGGCGGCTCGTTCTCGCCCGGCTTCAGGATCAGGTCCAGCGCGTCCTCGGGCGCGGGCGCCGGGGGCAGGGGAACCAGCTTGGGGCTGCCGGCCCGGGCGGCCGTTTCGACCGTGCCGATCTTGATCGGCAAGGGGCGGCGGGCGACGGCGGGGCCAAGCGCGATGAAATGCCCGCGCTGCAGGTCCCGGAACATCTCCGCCTGACGGCGCTCCATGCCCAGAAGGTCCGCGGCCCGGGACATGTCGATGTCAAGGAAGGTGCGGCCCATGAGGAAGTTCGACGCCTCGGCCGCGACGTTCTTGGCCAGCTTGGCGAGGCGCTGGGTCGCGATCACGCCCGCAAGGCCGCGCTTCCGACCGCGGCACATCAGATTCGTCATGGCGCCGAGCGACGCCTTGCGCGCCTCGTCCGACACGTCGCCGGCGGCGGAAGGGGCGAAGAGCTGAGCCTCGTCCACCACGACCAGCACCGGGTACCAGAAGTCGCGGTCGGCGTCGAACAGGCCGCCCAGGAAGGCGGCGGCGTGGCGCATCTGCTTTTCGGCCTCCAGATTCTCCAGGTTCAGGATCGCTGACACGCGGTGCTGGCGAACCCGACCGGCGATCTGCTGCAGGGCCGATTCCGTATGGCGGGCGGCGTCGATGACGACGTGCCCGAAGGCGTCGGCCAGGGTCACGAAATCGCCTTCGGGATCGATGACCACCTGCTGCACCCAGGACGCGCTCTGTTCCAGCAGGCGCCGCAGCAGGTGCGACTTGCCGGATCCGGAATTGCCCTGAACCAGGAGTCGGGTCGCAAGCAGCTCTTCAAGGTCAAGCGTCGCCGGCGCGCCCGTCGACGTCGTTCCCATGTCGATGCTGACCTTCATCCACATCTCCTGTCCTGTCTTCCGGCCGGCCCGATACGGGGAACGATCGGAAGGCGTGCTGATGTCCCTGGCCGGGACCGGTGCGGCGATGGCCGGTGGGTTGGAATCGCCGGGGGCCCGCGGCGTCGCGGCGGTCTGCCCAGGCGGGCGGCCCGGAGGCGTCCGACTTTGGCCAGTAGGGCGGCCGTGTCAACCCCTTCGGGGGCCAGTGGGACCCGTGGCGTCCATCGGACGCGGCGCCGGTGTCCCCTCGCGGATGGCCGGATGGCGCTGTATAAGTGCCGGCCATGGGTGGCTTCACAATAATCGCGGCAACAGAAACATCATGACCTTTCTTGCCAACGTCCTGCCCGCGCACAGCAATCTCCGGCTCGAACTCGACCGGGCGTACCGCATGGACGAAGCCCGTGCCGTCGAGGCGCTGGCGCGCCATGCCATGGTTTCCGACGAGACGCGCCGCCGGATCGAGGCCAGCGCGGCAGCCCTGGTCCAGGGCGTGCGGAAGACCCGCCATGCCTTCGGGGGGCTGGAAGCCTTCCTCCAGGAATACGGGCTGTCCACCAAGGAAGGCGTGGCGCTGATGTGCCTGGCCGAAGCGCTGCTCCGCATCCCGGATCCGGAGACCGCCGACCGGCTGATCGAGGACAAGATCGGTACCGCGGACTGGGACACCCACGTAGGCAAGGGCGAGAGCCTGTTCGTCAACGCGTCGACCTGGGCGCTCATGCTCACCGGCCGGGTGGTTCGCCCGGACGCCGAGGACATGAAGCAGCCGAGAGGCATCCTGAACCGCCTGATCCGGCGCCTGGGGGAGCCGGTGATCCGTCAGGCGATGATCCAGGCGATGCGCATCCTGGGCCGCCAGTTCGTGATGGGACGGACGATCGAGGAGGCGCTCGACCGCGCCGAAGGACCGGAGGCCAAGGGCTACCGCTACAGCTACGACATGCTGGGAGAGGCCGCCCGCACCCATCGGGATGCCGAGCGCTACCTGAAGGCCTATGAATCCGCGATCGACGCCATTGGCCGGCGCTCGGCCGGGCGGGGCGTCATCAACGGGCCGGGGATCTCGATCAAGCTGTCGGCCCTCCATCCCCGCTACGAGGCGACGCGGCGGGACGAATGCGTTCCGGTCCTGGCCGAACGACTGAAGGCGCTTGCCCTCCGGGCAAAGAGCCACGGTATCGGCCTCACGGTCGATGCCGAGGAGGCGGATCGGCTGGACCTTTCGCTCGACATCGTCGAACGGGTCTATGGCGATCCCGCACTGGACGGATGGGAAGGGTTCGGCCTCGCGATCCAGGCCTACCAGAAGCGGGCCTATATCCTGATCGACTGGCTGGCCGAACTCGTGCAGCGGCACCAGCGGCGGATGATGGTGCGCCTGGTCAAGGGCGCCTATTGGGATACCGAGATCAAGGTGGCCCAGGAACGCGGGCTCTCGGGCTATCCGGTCTTCACGCGGAAGGCGTCGACCGACGTCTCCTATCTCGCCTGCGCGCGCAAGCTTCTGGACCGGCAGGATCTCTTCTACCCGCAATTCGCCACCCACAACGCGCATTCGCTCGCTTACGTCCGGGAACTGGCCGGGGACCGCCGGGGCTACGAGTTCCAGCGTCTCCACGGGATGGGCGAACCGCTCTACGACCAGATCGTCGGGCCCGACCTGCCGTGCCGGGTCTACGCCCCGGTCGGCGGGCACGAGGACCTGCTGGCCTATCTGGTCCGCCGCCTTCTCGAGAACGGCGCTAACACCAGCTTCGTCAACCGGCTGCAGGACGAGGAGGTGCCCGTCGAGGCGATCGTCGAGGATCCGGTCGCCAAGGTTCTGGCGCTGCCGGTCAAGCCGCATCCGCGGATCCCGCTGCCGGTCGACCTGTTCCAGCCGGAACGGGCGAACAGCCGCGGCATCGACTTCTCCGATCCGACGGCGCTGCGGCCGGAGCTCGACGCCATGGCCCGGGCGACGGAGACCGAGTGGGTTGCCGGCCCCATGGTCGGAGAGGCGAGGATCGGGCGTCCCGGGCGAGAAGTCTTCGATCCCGCCGACCGGACGCGCCGCATTGGAACCGTGATCGATGCGACGCCGGAGGACGCCGACCGCGCGCTTGCGCTGGCCCACAAGGCGGCGCGGTCCTGGAACGAAAAGGGCGGTCCGTACCGGGCCGCCATTCTCGACCGCGTCGCCGACCTGATCGAGAGCCACCGGGCGGAGCTGATGGCGATGACCGTCCGGGAGGGGGGCAAGACCCTGCCGGACGCGCTGGCCGAAGTGCGCGAGGCGGCCGATTTCTGCCGCTATTACGCGGCCCGTGCCCGCGACAGCTTCAACGGGCCGCGCCTCCTGCCCGGCCCGACCGGGGAGGAGAACTCGCTCTCGCTCCACGGCCGGGGCGTCTTCGTCTGCATCAGCCCCTGGAATTTCCCGCTGGCGATCTTCACGGGCCAGGTCGCGGCCGCGCTGGTCGCGGGCAATGCCGTGATCGCTAAGCCGGCCGAACAGACGCCGCTGATCGCCGCGCGGGCCGTCCGGCTGTTCCATGAGGCGGGCGTGCCGCTGGAGGTCCTGCATCTCCTGCCGGGCGACGGTGCCACGATCGGCGGGCGCCTGGTCGCCGATCCGCGCACAGCCGGCGTCGCCTTTACCGGATCGACCGAAACCGCCCGCATCATCAACCGGACCCTGGCAGAGCGATCGGGTCCGATCGTGCCCCTGATCGCGGAGACCGGCGGCCAGAACGCAATGATCGTCGATTCCACTGCGCTGCCGGAGCAGGTGGTGGCCGACGTGATCACGAGCTCGTTCCAGAGCGCCGGCCAGCGCTGTTCGGCCTTGCGGGTCATGTTCGTGCAGGACGG
>JAJUFW010000076.1 GCA_029263555.1 Alphaproteobacteria bacterium | reverse complement strand
GACCGCCAGGGCCTGATCTCCGGCCTGCTGGCGACGGCCCAGCAGGTCGGCGCATCCCTCGGCCTTGCGCTCATGGGCGCACTGATCGCCGACGGGCGCGGGCTCCAGCCCGGCTTCGTCGCCCTGATCGTGCTGTCCGCGGCGGCCATCGTCCCCGCCCTTCTGCTGCCGCGGCGCCCCGCGGCGGCCGCGACCGGCTGAGGCGCGGCCATCCGGGCCTCCACGCCGCCCTGCGGCGAATGCGCCCCTTACGCCCGCAAGGTCGATATCCGCCGCGCCATGTGCCATAACGCGCCCCCACACTCAGGGGATCGGATTGCATATGCATGTGCATGAGGTTTCGCGCGAATCCGACGGTTGGAGATGGGCTGCAAAGGAACGCGTGTTCCTGGCGCTCTCTTTCCCAATGTTCTGGGCTGGAATCTTCTTCATAGGAAACTGGGTGGCCGGCGTCGCCTCGCCTCTGCCGCTCCTGTTTTTCCATGCCGCTTTCGCGCTCTCGGTCGCCGCATTCCTCCTGCGTCCACGGTCCATTTTCATGGGCGCGCTGGTGACGCTCCTGGGTCTCGGATTCTGGCTCAAATTCGTGTTTCACGCCGCGACCGGCGCGTCTTGGGTCGAGCCGATCGGCAGCTTTGGCGAAACGATCGCCGAATGGGACCAGGTCCTGCTCGCGGGCGGCGCAGCGATGCTGGCGACCGTCGTGCCGACATTCCTGACACAGGCCCCGGCGTTCGCGCCGGCAGACATGGGCACTTCGGCCAGCTATAGGCGCGCAGAACCATGGCTGTGGGCGGCGTTCATGATGGGCGGCATCGCGTTGCTCGCCGTGAACCTGCCGTACAGCTTCTATCGCGTCGGGCTCGATGTCGGCCTCATCCTTCCTTTTCCACTGAACGCCGTCCTGTCCTTCCTGCTCTCCTACGGACTTGCATTCGGGATCGGCTGCCTCGGGTACTGGAGTTGGTCGGCCGGCCGGCTTTCTCCCGCGGCGCTGCTCGCCATCGGCTTTGTCGAGGCTGCGCTATGCAGCGCCTCCACCCTCAGCAGGTTGCGCATCGTCCTTCATGCCGCAGCCCTTGTCGCCGGATGGCTTGCCTGTCGAAAGCACATGCCGATTTCGCGACGTGCGACAGCGGGACTTGCCGCGCTGTACGTCGCGCTGTTCGTCGGCTCGATCGCCGCCGTGTCATACGATCGGCTGGTTCTCTATGCTGCGCAGCCGGAACCCGCCGCTCAGCCCGCGGACGAGCCTGTCGCGGACGTCGCCTCGCCCATTCCCGACAGGCAGGAGGCAGGGTCGGTTTCCCCGGATACCGCCGAACCTCCTGTCCAGAGCCCGGCTTCCCCGGATGTCTCCGCCCCTGCGGCGCCAAGCCCAAGCCGGGCAGCGGAGGTTACCGTTCCCGACGCTGCGATCATGTTCGATCAGGTCGCTCGCCTCTTCATCGATCGCTGGATCGGGCTCGAAAGCGTGATGGCGGTCGTGGCCTACCAGGGGAAAGGCTTTGATCTTTTCGTCCAAGGGGTCATGGAACACCCATCCGTCCGCAACGACGGGATTTACGAACGGATCTCCCGGTCGACCTATCGCGCTCTTCCCGGCAGGACATTCCTCACGATGTCCGGAGGTCCCGCCATCCTCTACTACACCGGCAGCGTTGCGATCGTGTTTCTTGGCATGACCGCGCTGTGCCTCATCGGCATTGCGATCGAACGCCTGTGCCTCCGGCTGACGGCCAGCCCCTTTGCCGCCGCCGTCGTCGCCGTGGCGATCGCGTACGCGATCGTGCAGGTCAACCAGCCCTATTCGAGCTTCGTGCTGGCCGTCGAACTCGTGGCCGCCTCGCTGTTCACCTACGGCTTGCGACGGGCGTTCGTGATGATGGACCGGCGCCTATGCCGCGCGTGAGGCGATGAGAGGAGATACCGGTCCCGGGCGATGAAGGGCGAATGGCCGGACCGGGCGCCGGGGGTCGGGCGGCTCGGGACCGACCGACAGCCGATCCTGCCGGAGGCAGCCGGTTCCCCTTATTGCCCGGAGCGTCTGCCGGAAACCAAAAAAGGCCAACCGACCGGTTGACCTGGGTGGGTATTTCGATGGTGCTGCTGGAGAGATTTGAACTCTCGACCTCTCCCTTACCAAGGGAGTGCTCTACCCCTGAGCTACAGCAGCCCGTCGAAGCGGGCGGGAACCTGCCACAGGGTGCCCCGCGGCGCAAGCGCTTTCGCAACGGATCTGCGCCGGGCTGATCGGGCGCTGCGGAAAAGCCGATTTCTTGTGGCCGCGGCGGCGTCCTGATATCGTCCGGCAGCCTGAAATCACCCGATGGGACCGCACCGTTCTTCGGCACGAAAACGCCATGATGAACGACGAAAAGGAAGCCGTGCGCAACGCGAACCGCCCCAAGTCCGAAGCCGAGCTGCGGCGGGAGCGGGAGGCCGCGGCGC
Organism: Alphaproteobacteria bacterium; assembly: GCA_029263555.1. Lineage (GTDB taxonomy): Bacteria > Pseudomonadota > Alphaproteobacteria > DSM-16000 > Inquilinaceae > JAJUFW01. The sequence continues at coordinate 6,911 of JAJUFW010000076.1, read as the reverse complement.
TTCGGGCCAATCTCCTGCGCCGCAAGCGGCAGGCGCGGGACCGCAAGGCCGTGCAGGGCGGCCCTTCGCGGGGATCGGACGATGCTTGAGTGGCTTCGGCTGCTCGTCTAAAAGGTGCGATCCGCCATCCGGGGCGGGAGCATAACGGGGCAAGGGGTCAGCACGATGTCGATCATGTCGGACTACTGGATTCGCGAGCAGGCGGAGCAGCACGGCATGATCGAGCCGTTCGTGGAGAAGCAGACCCGGGCCGGCGTGATCTCCTACGGACTGTCGTCCTACGGCTACGACGCGCGCGTGTCGGACGAATTCCTGATCTTCACCAATGTCGACAACGACGTGGTCGATCCGAAGGGTTTCTCGTCGACCTCCTTCGTCAAGCGCAAGACGGATGTCTGCGTGATCCCTCCCAACAGCTTCGTCCTGGCATCGACGGTCGAGTATTTCCGCGTTCCGCGCGACGTGCTGGTCATCTGCGTCGGCAAGTCGACCTATGCGCGCTGCGGCATCATCGTCAACGTGACGCCCCTGGAGCCTGGCTGGGAAGGCCATGTCACGCTGGAATTCTCCAACACCACGCCCCTGCCGGCGAAGATCTACGCCAACGAGGGCGCGTGCCAGTTCCTGTTCCTCAAGGGCGACCGTCCCTGCGAGGTTTCCTATGCCGACCGCGCCGGCAAGTATATGGGCCAGCGCGGCGTCACCCTGCCCCGCCTCTAGCCGGACTCTCGGAAGCGGAGCCGCCCGCCGTGCCGCCCGGTCCTTGATCCCCGCCGACGCGCCGGACCGCCCGGGAACCGGATGTCGGGCGCGCGGCCAACGCAATTGCTTCATCCTCGAAAGGTTTCCATGGACAAGATCAGGATCCGCGGCGGCAAATCCCTTCACGGCAGCCTGCATGTGAGCGGCGCGAAGAATGCGGCGCTGCCGCTCATGGCCGCGAGCCTCCTGACGGATCAGACGCTGACCCTGGTCAACCTGCCGCATCTTGCGGATATCACGACCATGGCGAACCTGCTGTCCCAGCACGGTGTCAGCATCCACATGAACGGGCATGCCGCCGAAGGCGGTCACACCGGCCGGGTGGTCGAGCTCTCCGCCGGCACCATCGCCAGCACGACGGCACCCTACGACCTCGTCCGGAAGATGCGGGCGAGCGTCCTGGTCCTAGGCCCCCTGCTCGCGCGCTGCGGCCAGGCCCAAGTCTCGCTGCCCGGCGGCTGTGCGATCGGCACACGTCCGGTCGACCTGCACATCCAGGGGCTGGAACAGCTGGGCGCGGAGATCGAGCTGAGGGAAGGCTATGTGCATGCCCGCGCGCCGCGCGGGCTGACGGGGACGCGCATCCTGTTCCCCAAGGTCTCCGTCGGCGCGACCGAGAACCTGCTGATGGCCGCGACGCTGGCCCGGGGCGAAACCATCCTCGCCAACGCCGCCCGCGAGCCCGAGGTCTCCGACCTGGCCCATTGCCTGGTCGCCATGGGCGCGCGGATCGAAGGGATCGGCACCGATACGCTGCGGGTCATCGGCGTCGACGGGCTGCACGGCGCGACGCATCAGGTGATCGCCGACCGGATCGAGACCGGCACCTATGTCATGGCCGCCGCCATAACCGGCGGCGACATCGAGCTCATCGGCGGCCGCATGGACGATCTGACCGCCATGATCGCCGTGCTGAGCAAGGCGGGCGTCGACTTCGAGCCGACCGACCGCGGCTTCCGCGCCGCCCGCACCCGGCGCCCGCTGCGGGGAGTCGATGTGATGACCGAGCCCTATCCCGGATTCCCGACCGATCTCCAGGCGCAGATGATGGCCCTGATGTGCGCCGCCGAAGGCGCCGCCATGATCACCGAGACGATCTTCGAGAACCGCTTCATGCACGTGCCGGAGCTGGCGCGCATGGGCGCCGACATCACGGTCCACGGCGCCTCGGCGCTGGTCCGGGGCGTTCCCTATCTGACCGGCGCGCCGGTCATGGCGACGGACCTCAGGGCCAGCGTCTCGCTTGTGCTGGCCGGGCTCTTCGCCCGCGGCGAGACCGTCCTGAACCGGGTTTATCACCTGGACCGCGGCTATGAGCGCCTGGAGGAGAAACTGGCCGGCTGCGGCGCCGATGTCGAACGGATCAGGGGAGAGGCTGCTGCATGACGGGAAGCCTGCCTGCCGCTTACAGGCCGCTGAAGCTGCGGGCCCGGGACGAGGAGGATCTGACCATCCTGTCGGCCCATCTGCAGGACGCGATCGTGCCCATCGTCGATGTCGGGTTCGACGCGCCGTCCCGCCGCTTCGTCATGGTGGTCAACCGGTTCAAGTGGGAGGCAGGCGCCCAGGAGGCGGAGAACGCCCTGGGCAGCGACGAGACGGACCAGGAAGGTCGGCCCCGCCCGGTCTACCTGCGCACCAATTGCGGCGTCCGCATCGACGGCGTGACCGCGGTCCGCTGCAAGGGCATCGATCTCAAGGACCGCGGCCGGATGCTGGACCTTCTGGCGCTCCGCTTCGAGGCCGGCACCCTGATCCTGGAATTCGCCGGAGACGCGGCCATTGCGTTGTCGGTGCGCGAGATCGATATCCGGATCGAGGATGTCGGCGAGGCATGGCCGACGACGCTGAGGCCCGAACATCGGTTTGAAGAGGGCGACGGGACGGCGTAAGTTCCCGCCCCTGTGGGGACCGCCCGGCCGATCGCGCGGGCGATCGGAACGCCGGTCCCTGCCGCCAGAAGGAGAAGTTTGGATGACCGCCCTGCCCGACCGCGCGAACGAGCCGCTGGTCCTGGCCGTGCCGAAAGGCCGCATTCTGGACGAGCTGCGGCCGGTCATGCGTCACGCCGGGATCGAGCCCGAGCCCGCTTTCGACGACCCGCGGCATCGCGGCCTGCGTTTCCGGACCAACCATCCGGGCATCGAGATCATCCGGGTCCGGTCCTTCGACGTCGCGACCTTCGTCGCCTTCGGCGCGGCCCATCTCGGGGTCGCCGGCAACGACGTCCTGATGGAGTTCGATTATCCCGAGGTCTATGCACCGCTGGACCTCAATATCGGCGCCTGTCGTCTGGCGGTCGCCGAACCCGTCGAGCTTTACCAGCAGGACGACCCGACCCGCTGGAGCCACATCCGCGTCGCGACGAAATATCCCGAGATCACGCGCCGCCACTTCGCCGCCCGCGGCGTGCAGGCGGAGTGCATCAAGCTGAACGGCGCCATGGAGCTTGCACCGTCGCTCGGCCTCTGCCGTCGCATCGTCGACCTGGTCTCGACCGGCTCGACCCTCGAGGCCAACGGCCTGCGCGAGATCGAGCACATCGCCCATGTGACCTCGCGCCTCATCGTCAACCGTGCAGCTCTCAAGACCCGGCCCGAGGAGATCGGCCGCTGGGTCGGTCAATTCCGGGAGGCGGTCAATGCCGCATAAGCTGAATACGGCCGATATCGGCTTCGAGGCCGCATTCCAGGCGCTCTTGGAGGCACGCCGGGCGCCCGAGGCGGATGTGAGGGGTACGGTTGCCGCCATCCTGGAGGATGTGCGCCGGCGTGGCGACGAAGCCGTCATCGAATATACGGCGCGCTTCGACCGCCTGACGCTCACGCCCGCGACGATCCGCATCTCCGCGGACGAGATCCGGGACGCCGTCGGGCGTGTCGCCCCCGAAACCACGGCGGCGCTGAAGCTCGCCGCCGAACGGATCGCCGCGTTCCATCGGAAGCAGGAACTGCCGGACCTTGCCTATACCGACGCGTCCGGCGTCCGGCTGGGTGCCCGCTTCACCGCGCTCGATGCGGTCGGGCTCTACGTTCCGGGCGGGCTTGCCGCCTATCCGAGCTCGGTCCTGATGAACGCGATTCCGGCCAAGGTGGCCGGTGTCCAGCGCATCGCCATGGTCGTCCCGACCCCCGGCGGCGAGCTCAATCCCCTGGTCCTGGCCGCCGCGGATCTTGCCGGCGTCGACGAGATCTACCGGATCGGCGGCGCCCAGGCGGTAGCCGCCCTGGCCTTCGGCACGGCGACCGTCGCGCCCGTCGACAAGATCGTCGGCCCGGGCAACGCCTATGTCGCCGAAGCCAAGCGCCAGGTCTTCGGCCGGGTCGGCATCGACATGATTGCGGGCCCTTCGGAAATCACCGTCGTCGCCGACGCCGCCAACGATCCGGCATGGATCGCGGCCGACCTACTGTCGCAGGCGGAGCACGACGAAAGCGCCCAGGCAATCCTGGTCACCGACGACGCAGGCTTCGCCGCCGCCGTGGAGCAGGCGATCGAGCGCCATCTGGCATCCCTTCCCCGCGCGGCGATCGCCGGCGCTTCCTGGCGAGAGCATGGCGCGGTGATCGTCGTCCGAAATCTGGACGAGGCCCCGTCGATCGTCGACCGCATCGCGCCCGAACATCTGGAGCTGGCCGTCGAGAAGGCGGACGAGCTGGCCGGCCGGATCCGCCATGCCGGCGCGATCTTCATCGGCCGCCACACCCCGGAGGCGATCGGCGACTACGTCGCCGGCCCGAACCATGTCCTGCCCACCTCGCGCAGCGCCCGCTTCTCCTCCGGACTCAACGTGCTCGACTTCGTCAAGCGCACGACCCTCGTCGCCTGCGACGCGGACAGCCTGGCCCGGATCGGGCCTGCGGCCGTGACCCTGGCCCATGAGGAAGGTCTGCAGGCACATGCGCTCTCCGTCTCGATCCGCCTGAACGGGGCGGCCTGAGACCCGTCCCGGGCGGCCATGTCGACCGGCGACCCGCGCTACCGGATCATCGACATCTCACTCGATGAGCGGCTGGTGAAATGGCGTAATGCCCAGGTCGAGCACGAGCGCAAGGTCGCGATCTACGATCTGCTCGAGGAGAACCGGTTCGAGCCGGCCGGCTGCGCCGCCGGCCCCTACCGGCTTCATCTCGCGATCGAGGACAACCGGCTGATCTTCCACATCCGGGACGAGGCGGAGAAGCCGCTGGCCCGGGTTCCCCTGCCGATGCTGCCGTTCCGCCGGATCATCCGGGACTATTTCCAGATCTGCGAAAGCTATTACGACGCGATCAAGCGGTCCTCGCCGTCCCGCATCGAGGCGATCGACATGGGGCGCCGCGCCCTGCACAACGAAGGCTCGCAGCTCCTCCAGGAGCGTCTGGAGGGCAAGATCCGCATCGACCACGACACCGCGCGTCGGCTGTTCACGCTGGTCTGCGTGCTGCACATCCGGGCCTGAGGAGACGCGCTCCCGTGGCCGATCAGCCGACCAGCGTACTGTTCGTCTGCACCCACAATTCGATCCGTTCGCCCATGGCCGAAGCGATCATGAAGCATCTTCATGGTCACCGGGTCTATGTCGACTCGGTCGGGGTCCGGCCCGGCGCGCTGGACCCCTTCGTCATCGCGGTGATGGACGAGATCGGCATCGACGTGTCGCGACACCGGTCGAAGACGCTGGAGGATCTGGAAGACGAAAGCTTCGATCTGATAATCTCGCTCTCGCCCGAGGCCCATCACCGGGCGCTGGAGTTCACGCGGACGACGGCCTGCGAGGTCGAATACTGGCCGACGCTGGACCCGACCGTGGTCGAAGGCAATCGGGAAACCAGGCTGGCCGCCTACCGGCAGACCCGCGACAGTCTTTTGAGACGCATAATGGAAGCGTTTGGTTCCGGAGGCGGACCGGCTGTATAGAGGGCAATCTTCGTTGATCCGGCCCGCGTTCAAATCACTTGACCGCGGCGCGATGGTCGATCACCTATTCCGCTACCGGTTTCAAATATTGGCAGAAATATGGCAAAAGAGGATCTGATCGAGTTCTCCGGCACAGTCGTCGAGCTGCTGCCGAACGCGATGTTTCGCGTGAAGCTCGACAATGAGCACGAGGTGCTGGCGCATACCTCGGGCAAGATGCGCAAGAACCGTATCCGCGTCCTGGCGGGCGACCGGGTCAACGTCGAAATGACCCCGTACGACCTCACCAAGGGCCGCATCACCTTCCGTTTCAAGTAGCCGTCGGGTGACCATGGCGCCCGGCGATGTCCCGGTGACCGCGCCGCTCATTCTCGCTTCCGCGTCTCCTCGCCGGCTGGACCTGCTGCGCCAGATCGGGATCGAGCCGGACCAGGTCGATCCCGCCGAAATAGACGAGACCCCCGCCCCCGGCGAACTGCCGGCGGCGCATGCCGGACGTGTCGCGCTTGAGAAGGCGATGGTCGTCGTGGCCCGTCATCCCGGCGCCTTCGTGCTGGCCGCCGATACGGTGGTCGGCGTCGGCCGGCGAATCCTGCCGAAGGCGGAGACCGAGGCCGACGCGCGGGCCTGCCTCGCGCTCCTGTCCGGCCGCCGGCACCGCGTTCATGGCGGCATCTGCCTCGTGACCCCTGACGGCCGGAAGCTGACCCGGCGGGTCGAAACCATCGTCGCCTTCAAGCGCCTGACCCCGGCCGAAATCGACGCCTATGTCGCCTCGGGCGAATGGCAGGGGAAGGCCGGTGGCTACGCCATCCAGGGCCGTGCGGCGGCGCTGGTGCGCTGGCTCTCGGGTTCCTACACCAACGTCGTCGGGCTCTGCCTCCACGAAACCGCCAAGCTTCTGGACGGCGCCGGCTGGCGGCCGGCCTGAGCGGCCGGGTGGCCCCGGTGACCGTCGAGATCCAGATCGCCGCCATCGACGGGGCGGCCTTTGCCGGCGTTGCGCGGGACGGAATGCTGACCGACCTTTGGGGCGAAAGGCTGGATCGCGCCGGCCTAATCGGCTCGGTCTATGCCGCGAAGGTGCTCAGGGCCGACCGGACCGCCGGCGCCGCCTTCCTCGACATCGGCGCCGAACGCCCGGCCTATCTGCCGCTCCGCCCCGGCCGCGCAGTCCCGGTCGAGGGCGGGCTCGCCCTCGTCCAGATCGTCGGCGAGCCGCGCGAGGACAAGGGCGCCGAGGCGACGCT